>VGCQ01000255.1 GCA_016870055.1 Alphaproteobacteria bacterium
TTTCAGTGGCCGCCAGACTTGCCCAGGCGCTGAGGCGCCTCAAGTTCCTAGGCTCGTCTTGGTCCAGCGAACTTCTGAACCAGGACACTAGAACATTATGAGTTCAACTGGAATCAGCTGAACTCATAGTGCCTGCTGCAACACGCAACACCGCTGCGCGCGCATGAGATGAAGTGGAACCGCAAGCGGTTCCACTTCATCTCATTCCGCTCTAGCGCGGCGTGTCACCCGCGAGCGTGACGCGGTGCATCACGCGGCGATGGCCATGATAGTCGTTGATCGGATTGTGCATGGCGCAGCGGTTGTCCCAGAAGGCAAGCGAGCCCGCCTCCCAGCGAAAGCGGCAGGTGAATTCCGGCTTGACCTGGTGCTCCCACAGGAATTCCAGGAGCGGCAGGCTCTCTTTCTCCGTCCACCCCTTGATGTGCGAGGTGTGGGCATCCGAGGTGTAGAGTGCCTTGCGGCCGGTCTCGGGGTGGGTGCGCACGATCGGATGCTCGGCAGTCAGCACCTTGAGCTCCGCGCCCACCGCCTTCATGCGGTCCTCGCGAGTCTTGGTGACCTCGGCCTTGGCCGACGAGCTCACGCCGACCAGGCCGGCGAGCGTGGCCTTGAGCCCGTCCGACAGCGCCTCGTAGGCGAGGTACTGGTTGGCAAACAGCGTGTCGCCGCCATAAGGCGGCACCTCGCGCGCCAACAACATGCTGCCCATCGGCGGCTGCGCGAGATAGGTGGTGTCGGAATGCCAGATGCCGCCGAAGTTGTTGCGTTCGTGCTCGAGCTTGACGACCGGCGTGATCAACGGCGATTCAGGCAGGCCCTTGAGCTGCGGATACTCCATCGGTTCGCCGAATCTTTTGGCGAAGGCAAGCTGTTGTGGCGGCGTCGCCTGCTGGCCACGCAGGAAGATCACCAGATGGTCGAGAAATGCCTGCCGGACCTCGCCGACGACTTCGTCGTCGAGCGTGCGCGACATGTCGACGCCGTGCAGTTCCGCCCCCAACGCGCCGGCGATCGGTCTCACCTCGATATGGCGATAGTTGCGCATGGTCATCGTTCCTTTGCCCAGGATGGCAACGTCTTGGCCCTGAAATGCCGGATGCCCTCCGCCGCTTGCGGCCGACGCAGCAGGCCGACCAAGCTTGTGGCAGCATCGTCGAGCACCGATCGATCGTCCTCGGTCGCACAGGCGAGCACCAGCCGCTTGACGGCGGCGACCGCCTCGGGCTCGAGCTTCAGCACCTCGTCGAGCACCGCCTTCACTGTGCGGTTGAGCTCCGCCGTACTGGCGCAGAGATGGCGGCCGATGCCGAGGCGGTGGGCCTCGACGGCGTCGATGACGCGGGCGGTCACGGCAAGATCGCGCGCCGCGCCCTCACCGATGCGCCGAACCACGAACGGGATGATCTGCGAGGGGATGAATCCGACCTTTGGCTCCGGCATACCGAAACGAGCGCTCTCATGCAGGACGACCACGTCGGAGCAGCAGGCCATACCGAATCCGCCGCCCACCGCCGAGCCCTCGACCACGGCGATGGTGGCCTGCGGCATCCCGTTCAGCGCGAGAAGGGCGTCACCGAATTGACGATAGGCGGGTACCAGCGGGTCGACGCCGTTGCCGGGCTCGGGCGGCATGTCGGCCATGGCATCGAGATCGCCGCCGGCGCAGAAATGGCCGCCCGCGCCGCGGATCACCACCACGCGACAGGACTTGTCGCCGCGCAATCTCCCGAAAGCGTCCTCGAGCTCCAGCATCATGGCGTGGGTGAGCGCGTTGCGCCGCTCCGGCCGATCGAACGTCAGCCGCGCCACTGCGCCGTCGTGCTCCAGCTTGATGTTGGCGTACCCGGCCATGGGCAAAGTCTTAGCGGGCGGCTATCGTGCCAACAAGATGACGCGTTTGGTGGTTTCGCTGCTCGCAGCCGTGCTCCTCGCCCCTTTCGCACACGCGCAGGAGTGGGGCCAGGTGACGACGCCGGCGCCTGGTCCGACGCAGTCGATCGGCTTCTACAGCGCAGGTTGCCTGCAGGGTGCACAAGCCCTGCCCCTCGACGGGCCGGGCTACGAGGCGATCCGCATCAGCCGCAATCGCTACTGGGGCCAACCGGTCACGCTCGACTTCGTCAAGCGGCTGAGCGAGCAGGTGCGCAACGCCGGCCAGGCGCAAGTCTATGTCGGAGACATCGGCCAGCCGCGCGGTGGGCCGATGAGCTTCGGGCACGCCAGCCACCAGGTCGGGCTCGATGTCGACATATGGTTCGAGCGCCAGCCCGGCGCGCGCCGCCCGCCAGCCGAACGCGAGCAGCCGAGGCTGCGCTCGCTGGTGCGCGCCGACGACAGCGGCATCGACGACGCCGTGTTCGACGACCAACACGTCGCCATGCTGCGGCTGGCCGCGACCACGCCCGCCGTCGATCGCATCTTCGTCAACAAGTGGATCAAGCAGCGGCTCTGTCAGACCGTCGCCGGCAGCCGCGCCTGGCTGCGCAAGATCGTCATCTGGATCGGCCACGACGCACACTTCCATGTCCGGATGTACTGCCCGCCCGGCAACCCACACTGCCAGCCGCAGGCCGGCTACTACGAGGATGACGGCTGTGGCGAGCAGCTCGATCTCTGGTTCACCCGCCCGCCGGTACGCATACCGCCGCCCGACGCTCCCAAAGTGCCCTACCGGCCGAAGTTGCCGGCCACCTGCCAGGCCGTCCTGACGGCACCTTGATCAGGGATTCCGCGCGCAAGCATCGGCGCGCTGGCGTGCGGCGTCATCGAGCCAGTCCAAGCCGCGCATGCTGCCGAAACGTTTCCAGCTCACCAGGCTGTTGTTGCCGACCATCTGGGTCACGATGTACTCCGAACGCGCCTGCGGCGTGTTGGCGGGAATGAACACGATGCGGGCCCGGCCGGCCTCGGGATAGGACGGCGCGTAGACCTGGAAGGCGCCGGTCGGCGGTGCGGCCAGGCAGGCGACCATGCTGGCGAAGCCGACGTTGTAGTCGGCCGTCCAGACATCAGGCGGCGGCTGATCCTGCTGAGTGGTGCAGCCCCACACGGCCAACGTCGCCGCCACGGCCAACCAAAGCTTGCTCGCCATTTCCCAGCCTCCAAACCGAACTCAAACGTCGACATCGACGACCATCGGCACATGGTCGCTGAGACTCGCGCCGCCCCACTCCTCGAAGCTTCCGACCTCGAGATGCCTCACTTTGCCGATCCAGGCAGCCGGCAGGAAGACATAATCGATATGATAGGTTGGACCATTCTTGGTGCGATCCCGCCAGTAAAGCGTGGGCTCGGTCTCCGCGCCATGTGCTTCCTGCCGGACGGAATGGTAGGCGCTGACCAGTCCGAAATCCCGCTCGAGGATTGCCACGTTGGTCGAATGATTGATGCGCCAACCGGGTTTGTCCCAGATCGCATTGTTGTTGAGATCACCGGCGATCACGGCCGGATGCTCACCAAGGAACCTCTTGTAGCGCGTGAGGCCGCGGCGAAGCGGGCCCAGCTGGTGCTTGCGGATCGGACCGGCACTCGCATTCTGCGCCCATACCGCCAGGAGATTGCACGGTGTCGGCCCGCTCACATGAACGGGAGCGAGATGGCGCAATGACGAATCGTGTGGTGCCGCAAGGCAAACGGCGTAGGCGCCGAAGGCAAACACCGCGAGACCCTTGCGCGGATTGCGGCCGATACACACCGGCTCGCCCTCCATCCAGGCGGATCGAGAGCGTGCCTTCAGCCGTTCGGGCTCGGCGCACTCCGAGATCACGGCAACGTCGGGCGCCAAATCGAGCAGCCTTGCGACCTTGCGTTCGAGCGCCATGTTGCAGTTCCAGGCGACGATCCTCATCGCGATCCTCTTGCACTGCCAGGCCGTGGCCTTCTCCGGCATTAGGCAAAGACAACCGACCATACGCGACTTCCCAATCCGCTGCGGCAATCTTGACATAGGCGGAGATTGGCGGCTCGATCTCGAGGAGAAAATCACGCGATTCCTTCGACTGCTGCGGTAGTGGAGCCCGAATGCGGTTGGCCAGGGTCGTCGCGACATTGGGCGCGATTTCCATCATCACGGCCGCCGCGAGCTGCGATGCTCCGCGTCCTGACGGTATAGCAGGCTGCGCGACCGATCTGTACGAGTTCAAGCCGTCACCGCACAGCAGCTCCGCCGCCGCCCGATCGGGCATCACCGGTCGCCCGACACCGGCGTTCGACGTCCAGCCCATCCTTCCAGCAGCCCAGCCCGCGGACATCTACCAGGGCCTCATCGCGGCCATCGATAGCCTCGGCCAGCAACTTGGGCCGCCGGCGCCAGGCCAGCCGCGCTACTTCAACATCCTCGCCTTGAGCGGCGGCGGCCAATGGGGCGCCTATGGCGCGGGCTTCCTCAATGGTTGGCGTGCCTTCGACAAGGTCGATGCCAACATCGCCAATTATCGGAAGAACTACGGCCGGCCCCACCAGTTGCGCCGCGACATACATATCGTGACGGGCGTCAGCACCGGCGCAGCCCAAGGACCGCTCGCCTATGTCGGCTCGACAGCCGACGAGCGGCTGGCCGCCGCCGCCGATGCCCGCCTGACGCTCGAATACACCCAGGTTGTGCAGGGCGACATCATCGCAGGACGTCCTGGCGGCTACCTGGCGGCCTTGTACAGCAACTCGCTCTACTCGGTGGATGGCCTCGAGCGGCACGCCGCAAGTATCGTCGACGACTACTTCGGCGCGATGAAGAACGCACCCGATCATCGACGGCTGTTTGTCGGCCTCACCAACCTCGATCGGAATGCGTTCGTGATGGCCGACCTCAAGGCCATGACCGACCGCGCCTCGTCGACGACCGAGCGGCGTCAAAAGGCATGTCTGACGGAAACCCTTCTCGGATCCGCCGCCGTACCCTTGGCTTTCCCGCCGCGCTTCATCGACCGGAACATGTATGTCGATGGCAGCGTGCGCTATGGCCTGTTTGCCACGCAGCTCCTCGGCGACCCACGTGTCCGCGAACGTCTACGTGCTCATCGGCTCACGCCGTACGTTTCAGTGATCATCAACGGCAACCAGTCGGCCGACGGCTACAAGGCAACGCCGCCGAAAGAGCAGAAGAACAGCGCCATCCCGATCGCCACCAAGTCCGTCCAGATCATGGTCGACCAGGTCTACAAGGACTCAGCCTATCGCATCGAAAACGACTTGATCGCCATCTTCGGTGCCAGCTACGTCTCGCGCTACACCTACATCGACAACGCCACCATAAGGGAGTCCGAATTTCCCGCGTGTATCCGAGCGAAAAACGATCCGGTCGAGCGGGAGTTCGACCAGCAGCTCATGCAATGTCTCCACGAGCTCGGCTTGCGTCAGGGCCAGGATGCGATGCGTCCTTGGCTCACTTTCGCCCAGACGCCGACCACCTTGGCGCCCAAGGGACGATAGGCATCATACCGATCATTCGCCCTGTCCAAGCAGCGTGCCCGCCCGGCGCGAGGAGCGGAAGAACCACTGGAAGATCTGGAAGCCGATCACCAGGTAGATGACCGACAGCACGAAAGCGATGGCGAGCGAGTCCCAGTGCACGAGCTGGTCGGCCATAATCGAACGCATACCTTCGAAAACATAGGCCGTCGGCAGGCCATAGGCGATCACCTGCAGCCATTGCGGCAACACCGAGATCGGGTAGTAGACGCCGCTCACCGGCATCAAGATGAAGACGGCGGCCCAAGCGAAGCTTTCGGCGCTCTGGCCGACTCGCATGACCAGGCCCGACATAGCGAGCCCGATCGACCACGAGAACATTTGTAGGATGGCGAAGAAGGCGACGAGCGGCAGGCCAAGCGAATAGACCGAGTAGCCGAAGAAGGCCCAGGCCATCAGCGACACCGGCACGAGGCCGAGCAGCGTGCGCAGCAGGGCGGCAATGATGATACCGGTCGCCATCTCCCATGAGCGGATCGGGCTCACGAACAGGTGGCCGAGATTGCGCGACCACATTTCCTCGAGGAAAGCGATCGACAGCGAGAGATTGCCGCGCACCACGATCTCCCACAGCAGCAGGCCCGACAGCAGCACGCCTGCCGCCTGGGCAACAAAGGCGGCTTGCGGCAGCAGATACTGGGTAAGGAAGCCCCACATCACCATCTGTACGGCGGGCCAGTAGATCGAATCGATCAGCCGCATCACCGAGCTGCGCCAGATCTGGATGTGGCGCATGACCAGCGCCCAGATGCGCTCGGCCGAGCCACTCACGACACCTGCTCCTTGCGGCTGAGGGCGTCGAGCCCGCGGCCGCGGCCACGAGCCATGTCGAGGAACACTTCTTCCATATCCTCGCGGCCGAACCGCTCGATCAAGTCGCGCGGACTGCCGCGATCGAACACGCGGCCTGCCTGCATCAAGATCACGTCGTCGCACAGACGCTCGACCTCGCCCATGTTGTGCGAGGCGAGCAGGATCGTGGCGTGGGTCTCACGTTGATAGTCCTTGAGGTAGCTGCGCACCCAGTCGGCGGTGTCGGGGTCGAGCGACGCCGTGGGCTCGTCGAGCAGCAGCACGTCGGGCCGGTTGATCAGGGCCTTGGCGAGCGCCACCCGGGTCTTCTGGCCGGCCGACAGCTTGCCCGCCTGGCGATCGAGGAACGGCGCGATCTGCATATGCTCGGCGATCTCGTCGATCCGCTTGCCGAGCTTTTTCACGCCGTAGAGCCGGCCGTAGAACAGCAGGTTCTGGCGCACCGTCAGGCGATGCGGCAGGTCGACATAGGGCGAGGAGAAATTCATGCGCGGCAACGCCGCGTAGCGCCGCCGCTTCATGTCGATGCCCAACACGTGGATGTCGCCCGCCGTCGGTTCGAGCAAGCCCAGCAGCATGGCGATGGTGGTGGTCTTGCCCGCGCCGTTGCCGCCCAGCAACCCCAGCACCGCGCCGCGCGGCACGGCGAAGGTGAGATCGTCGACCGCGACAATCTCACCGTACAGCTTGCGCAGATGATGCACGTCGATGGAGGGAGCGATGGTCAAAGGCCGGTCATCCGCTGGCACACGCCACTCCAGTGGCGCACCGATGGTTGAAGACGAAGACGTGCGACTGGAGTGGCGCGCTCATAGGCGCTAACTTTAGGTTGACGTTGGGAATCGGTCTGTGATTCATAGGCGAGATGCTTTCTGCATCACAGTTGGATGGCGGTTGGGATCAACTGCTGAGCCGCTTGGGCTCGCTCGAAGAAC
>VGCQ01000256.1 GCA_016870055.1 Alphaproteobacteria bacterium
CACCGTCAATGTCGTGGTGCCGGGCGGCCCCACCGACACGCCGATGGTGCCCGACGACGGCTCGATCCCGCGCAGCCAGATGATCCGCCCGGAGAAGATGGCACCGCCCATGCTGCACCTGCTGTCCGACGCCGGCGGTGCCATCACGGGCAGGCGCTTCGTCGCGGCGAAATGGGACGACAGGCAATCCATCGAAAGCGCCATCGCCGCGTCAGGCGCGCCTGCCGGCTGGCCCGACCTCGCCAAGAACCCGGTGTGGCCGGGCGGCGGGCCGAAGCGTTGATCCGATTGACCGGCTGCGGTCCGGAAGCGAGAGGGCCTGTCGGCGTCGCGTTGCCCTAGGCCGGACGCACGTAGACGACCAACGGCCGGCCGACCGCGTTAGCCACCGCCGTCTCGAAGGCCTTGCGCTGCTCAAGCGATACGGAGTTCGACGGATTGTTCTCCTCGACCTCAAGGTCAAGCGCCAGCAGCGTCCTCGGGCCGGGAGAGGTAGAACGGCTTACCGCTCGCCCAGCGCTCTTGCGGCGTCGAAATAATGGGTGCCCCACCCCAGGCCCGCCGTATCGGCCTGTGGCCGCCGGGTAGCGGCGGAGCGATCGGTATTTGATACGACGGCGAGGCTGTCAGGCGCGTGCTGTAGCGCCCGCCGCGGAAGCTGCAAAGCTCGAAAGAACAGTCCTACAAAAGACCATGCAACCGACAGTAGGGATCAGGTGAACATCTAAAGGAGACAGCAAACTCGAAACCACAATCATCTTTCCTAAGGTGTTATTTCGACAATCACCTCTAATATCATGATATTACGCGAGAAATACCTTGGCTGCGGGTTGCAGACCAGGAAGCCCAGCACTACAGCCATGAAAATCATTGAATTGTGCAGAAGATTTCCCAGGTCAGCGTTGGGCCGATGGTTATCTACCCGTTAGCTCGCCTCAATTCATCGCTAGAGACAGCTAACGCCGCCAGGGCCCTAACAAGTTTGGATGCTCCGAAGTCCAATGGTTCGCCCTGTGCCGCCCCTCGGCTCGGTGGCCTACTGACTATAGGCGGGTTGGCCCATACTCCTGGCGGCGACTCGAAGACATCACTGGGAGGGAACCCCATCATGGACCTCCACCTCCGCGGCAAGACCGCGCTCGTCACCGGCGCGTCCAAGGGCATCGGGCTCGCCTGCGCTAGGCAGCTCGCCGAGGAAGGCTGCCATCTGCACATTGCCTCGCGCACCAAGGCCGATCTCGAGCGCGCCAAGGCGTCCATCCAGTCCCGGCACAACGTCTCGGTGACGGTCCATGCCGTCGATCTCAGCGACGGCGACGCGGCGCGCGCGCTGGCCGCTGCGTGCAGCGACATCGACATCCTGGTGAACAACGCCGGCGCCATCCCGGCCGGCGACCTGCAGGCGATCGACGAGGCGCGCTGGCGCGCGGCGTGGGACCTCAAGGTGTTCGGCTACGTCAATCTCTGCCGCGCGGTCTATCCGACGCTCAAGGCCAAGGGCGGCGGCGTCATCGTGAACGTGCTGGGTGTCGCGGGCGAGCGGCCGACCTGGGGCTATATCGCGGGCAGCGCCGGCAACGCCGCGCTGATGGCCTTCACCCGCGGCATGGGCGGCACCAGCCTGGTCGACAAGGTGCGCATCGTCGCCTGCAATCCCGGCCTGATCCGGACCGAGCGCATGGAGACCATGCTGCGCGCCACCGCCCGGGAGAAGCTCGGCGACGGCGAGCGCTGGCGCGAGCTGATCCCCAAGCAGCCGCCGGTCGGCACGGCGGAACAATGCGCCGATCTGGTGGCGTTCCTGGCCTCGGACCGCGCCTCGCACATCGCCGGGACGGTGGTCACGATCGACGGCGGCGCGGCGCACTATGCGGGGGTGTTGTAATCGCCTTCCTCCCCGCGCTGGCGCGCAGCGAGGAATCTTCGATCTACTTCCGCGTCACCATGGTGCCGAGCCCGGCTTCGGTGAAGACCTCGAGCAGCAGCGCGTGCGGCACGCGGCCGTCCATGATGACGGCGGCTTCGACGCCGGAGTTCACCGCGTCGATGCAGTTCTCGACCTTGGGGATCATGCCGCCCGAGATCGTGCCGTCGGCGATCAGGGCGCGCGCCTGCTCGACCGTCATGTCGCGGATCAGCTCGCCGTTCTTGTCGAGCACGCCCGGCACGTCGGTCAGGAAGAGGAGCCGCTTGGCGCGCATGGCGCCGGCGATGGCGCCGGCCGAGGTGTCGGCGTTGATGTTGTAGGTGAGCTCGTCGTCGACGCCGAAGCCGATCGGCGCCACCACCGGGATCACGTCGGCGCGCCTGAGCTGCTCCAGCACCATGACATTGATCTTGGCCGGCTCGCCGACCTGCTTGAGGTCGACCTTCAAAAGCTCGCCGGTCTTGGGATCGCGCATCTCGGTGACCTTGCGCGCCAGGATGAGGTTGCCGTCCTTGCCGCAGATGCCGACGGCGATGCCGCCGCATTCGTTGATGTCGGCCACGATCGCCTTGTTGATCGAGCCGGCCAGCACCATCTCGACGATCTCCATGGTGGCGGCGTCGGTGACGCGCAGGCCGTTGACGAACGTGCTCTTGAGGCCAACCCGCTCCAGCATCTTGTTGATCTGCGGGCCGCCGCCATGGACCACGATCGGATTCATGCCGACCTGCTTCATCAGCACGACGTCGCGCGCGACGAGGTCGCCGAGCTTGGGATCGGTCATGGCATGCCCGCCATACTTCACCACGAAGGTGGCGTCGTTGTGCCGGCGCATGTAGGGCAGCGCCTTGGAGATGGTCTCCGCCATGCGGATGAGCCGCTTCTGCTCCTTGTCGGTCTGAACCGGCTCGGCCATGTCTGCGTTACCCCGAGTTGGCAAAAGCCCCCTCCCGGGCCGGGAGAGGGCTAAGGCCGTAGTCTATATCAGGCGGCCTGCGGATAGAAGAAGTGGACAGCCGGCGCAAGGATATCCCGATGATCGGCAGCGACCGTTTCGATGGCGACAATTTCGATGGCGAGGGGCTAGCGGCGCGCGGCTTCGTCGTGGCGCCCGGCCTGATCGACCCGGCCGGCTGCCGGGCGCTCGCCGCGCTGTGGCCGGACAAGCCACGCTTCCGCAGCCACGTCGTCATGCAGCGCCACGGCTACGGCCAGGGCGAGTACCAGTACTTCGCCTATCCGCTGCCCGCGCCGGTCGAGGCGCTGCGCCAGGCGCTCTACCCGGCGCTGGCGGCGGTGGCCAACCGCTGGAACGCCGAGCTGGGCATCGCCCAGCGCTTCCCGCCGACCCTGGCGGCGTGGCTGAAACAGTGCCACGCCGGCGGCCAGAAGCGGCCGACGCCGCTGCTGCTGCGCTACGGGCCGGGCGACTACAACTGCCTGCACCGCGATCTCTACGGCGATCTGGTGTTCCCGCTGCAGGCGACGGTGCTGCTGAGCGAGCCCGACCGCGACTTCGCGGGCGGCGAATTCATGCTGGTCGAGCAGCGGCCCAGGATGCAGTCACGCGGCGAGGTCGTGCCGCTGCGGCAAGGCGATGCCGTGATCTTCGCCGTCAACCAGCGGCCGGTGAAGGGCGCGCGCGGTTTTCACCGCACGGCGATGCGGCACGGCGTGTCGAGCCTGCGCCGCGGCCAGCGCTTCACCCTCGGCCTGATCTTTCACGACGCGGCGTAGCTCACGACCTCGTACTCGATGCCGTCGGGATCGAGGAAGTAGAAGCGCCGGCCGGGCTCGTAGTCGTCGTGGTTGAACGGTTTCAGCCCGGCCGCCGCCACCCGCGCCTTGACAGCATCGAGATCGTCGACCTCGACGCCGACATGGTTGAGCGGCCGGCCCTTGGCGAAGTCGTCGGGCGTGTAGGCGACGTCGCGGCCGGTATGGAGCGCCAGATACTGCTCGCGGGAGCCGATATGGATGGTCCGGCCGCCGTCGCGCGCCGGCCCGCGCCAGCGTATCTGCCAGCCGAACAGCTCGGTCATCAGCCGGGCGGTGCGGTCGGGATCGCGGACGGTGAGGTTGACATGCTCGAGGCGGGGACCGGCCATGACGGTCTCTCCTTCGGGAAAACAACGGCAGCTTGCCCGAGCCTAAAACCTCGAGTTAACTTGAGATCAAGAGTTTTTTTTGGAGGCTGTCTTGGCGCCGTCCCCCTTGCTGTCGATCGGCCAGCTGGCGGCGCGCACCGGCCTCTCGGTCTCGGCCATCCGCTACTACGAGGCGCGCGGCCTGGTCCAGGCGGTGCGCACGGCGGGCAACCAGCGGCGCTTCCCGCGCGCCGACATCCGGCGGCTATCCTTCGCCGTGATCGCCCAACGGCTCGGCCTGTCGCTGGCCGAGATCGAGCGCGAGCTCGCGACCTTGCCGCTCGGCCGCGCCCCGACGCGGCGCGACTGGCAGGCGATCAGCCGGCGCATCGATGGCGCCCTCGCCGCCCGCATCGGCATGCTGCAGCGGACCCGCGATCTGCTGGACGGCTGCATCGGCTGCGGCTGCCTGTCGCTCGGCACTTGCACCCTCTATAACCGCAGCGATCGCGCCGCGGCGGGCGGCGCGGGGCCACGCTATCTGCTGGGCGACCGGCCGCAGGATTTTCCCGACCCGGCGCGCGATTGATGGCCCGGTAGATCAGAGCGGCGAGCGCGACACCGACTCGGCCGGCCGAGGATCGTCCTCAACTGCCAAACCCTCTATGGTAGAAGCTCGCTCAAAAAACAATCGCGAACAAGGCATCCGCCGACCAATCCGAGGGAGGAACATCACCATGGCGACGTCGACCGCGGCCTTCAGGGCCGCCGCTACGCAGAAGTTCAATTCTCTCCGGACGGCATTCGAGAGCTATGGCACGGGCGGCGCCTATTTTTGGCGAACCGGGCACGCCTTCGACACCGTTGTCGACTACTTCCGCAACGTCGACCGAACGGGTGCGGGGGCGTTCGCGACCAGCCTGCTGGAGAGGTACGAACGCAACGATCCGAGCAGCCCCGGATACTGGTACGACGACCATGGCTGGTGGGGCATCTCCGGCTTGAAAGCTTCGGCCGCGCCCGAGCTTTTCGGCTCCGCTGTCACACGATTCTCCAAGATCGCCGACGCGAACTGGAAGATCATGTTCGACAATGCACCGTACGGCTGGCAGCGGCGGCAACCGCCCAACGGCTATCCCGACTGTGCGCCACGCTATGATGGTGGCGTTTGGAACCACACGTTGGACCCCAACGACAATCCGGACATCTATCCCGACTACAGCGGAAACGGACTCCCTGGCCGCCAGAACACGGTGACCAACGGCCTGTTTCTTGTCTTGGCGGAGCGGCTGGCGCTTGCCGGCAGGTTGTCACCGATGGTGGCGGGCAACGAATTTGGATTCCTGACCGAATGGTTCGACGACCCCAGCGACGATCGCCGACTGATGAGCAACTACGGATCGCACCATTCCTTCGTCCGAGAACGGGTGAGCTGTTTTGCCCCGACCACAAGCGACTCGAAGGGCAAAACAGATCCTTACTACGACAAAGATCTGGCATGGGCGGGTGACCAGGGCTTGATTCTGGGCGGCCTCGTCGACCGCATGGCTCTGGTCGGCAAGGCGTCGCAGGACTATGAAAAAGCACATCACCGCGCCCACTTGCTGATGAACGGCGCCAAGGACTATCTGGCTCGCAACCCGACGCAGCCGGGCATCCTTCAGCCGTGGCAGCCCTACCCACCCGCCGGGCCCGCCCCCGGCAACGACCCGGACGACTACTGGACCGGCCCCGCCGTGTACATGCGGTACCTGGTGAGCGCCTTTGGCAATGGCGATCTGAAGAGCTACTTGCTGCAGAACTATCAAGCGTTCATCCGGGCGAACGCCCAATACGTCGTCGACAATCCAAGCCGCCCACAATCGAGCGACACCGTCGTGAACTTGACGAACGATCTCGCCATTCTGGTCGCGGCAGTGACGATCCTGCAGAGCTAGACGCAAGCGTCGCCAACCCGCGCCGCGGCCACAACCGAAAGGCCATGGCGCGCCGCCGGGCCATCGCCTAATGTCCCGACTCTGAGGTTCGTCGGGTTGGAGGACTGCTACGCCGTCATCTTGACGCGAGCGGTCTGAGGTCGAGATCAAATCGTCATCCTGAGCGGAGCGAAGGATCTCATTGCAGTTGTTGTAGGCGTGGTCGTTGAAACGTCATGAGGTCCTTCGCTCCGCTCAGGACGACGCTTCGGATTTCAGTGGCCGCTGGACTCGCCGAGGCACTGAGATGCTTCAATTTCCCAGGTTCGTCTTAGTCCAGCGAACTTCTGAGCCAGGACACTAAGGTCCAGCCGGGGGAGCGGAGGACGGGTCTGATGCGCGCCATCGTTGTGCTGTGCTTGCTCGCCATGCCGGCTTTTGGCCAGACGCCTGTTCCGACACCGGCCGCGCCGGTGCCGCTGCCGCAATGGTTCGTCGAGATCGACACCGCCAAGAAGGGCGAGGTCTCGCGCGCCGATTTCGTGAAATACCGGCTGAGGTTGTTCGGCGAGCTGGACACCGACAAGGACGGCCGGCTGTCGCTCGCCGAGTTGCTCAAGCTCGCCGAGCCGCCGCACGCCGACGACGTGCCGGGCGGGCCCTCGCTCGAGGAGCGCCGCAACCGCCTGCGGTCGTCGTTCCAGAACCTCGACACCAACAGCAACGGCTTCGTCGAGCGGGCCGAGATGGAGGCGCCGTTCCACGTCGAGTTCAACCAGTACGACGCGGACCGCGACAACAAGATCAGCGAGGCCGAGGTCCGGCTGGTCGTGCAGCGCCTACAGCAGCGCCAGGACGCCGAGCGCCGGCAGGCCGAGGCCGAGCGCCGCAAGGGCTTCATGGCGCTGAACGATCTGATCGACCAGCAGATGCAGGGCGCCGACAAGCTCGACAAGAACGCCGACGGCCGGGTCAGCCAGCAGGAATACTTGGTGCTGGCCGGCCCGGCCGACGGGCCGCAATCGCAGGGCATGCTGCCCTATTCGGTCCGCCGGCAACTCATGCTGCTGAAGTTCCAGTCGATCGACACCAACAAGGACGGCGTCATCGACCGGGCCGAGCTGACGGCCTTCGCGCACAAGGAATTCGGGGAGGCCGACCTCAACAAGGATCGCATCCTCGATCCCGACGAGATCAAGAAATTCCAGGAGGCCGAAGCAGCCAAAACGCAGGAGCTGATCAAGAAGCTCGCACCGCCGCCGACACCGGCGCCGCA
>VGCQ01000257.1 GCA_016870055.1 Alphaproteobacteria bacterium
CGCTTGATGGTGGACGCCTGACATGGTCGGCCGATTGGTCAACGCCCTGGGCTCGTCGGCGCTCGCCGCCGAAGCCTTCTCCGACCTCGCCACCTTGCGCCACATGCTGCGCTTCGAGGCGGCGCTTGCAGGAGCTGCCGCCGAGGCCGGCCTGATCCCCAAGCGCGCGGCGCCGATCATCGTCAAAGCCTGCGATCCGGCGCTCTACGATGCCCCGGCGCTGGCCGATGCCGCGCGGCGCACCGCCACGCTCACCGTGCCGGTCGTCAAGGCACTCACCGACGAGGTCGCCAAGCGCGACACCGACGCGGCGGGCTACGTGCATTGGGGCGCCACCAGCCAGGACGTGATCGACACCGCCATGGTCCTGCAGTTGGGCGAAGCGCTGCCGCCGCTCCTGAAGGAGCTCGACACGATCGTTTCGTCCTTCGCGGGCCTGGCGCGCAAGCACCGCAAGACACCGATGCTCGGCCGCACGCTCCTGCAGCCGGCGACGCCGCTCGCCCTCGGCCAGAAGATCGCGGGCTGGGCGTCGGACATCGCCCGCGCCGCGCGCCGGCTCGAGGCCAGCTTCAAGGAAACGCATGTCCTGCAGTTCGGCGGCGCCTCGGGCAGCCTGTCGGCGCTGGGCGATGCGGCCGAGCCGGTCATGGTGGCGCTCGCCAAGCGCCTCAGGCTGGAGCTGCCGGCGGCGCCCTGGTTCACCCAGCGCGTGCGCGTGGCCGCCCTCGCCCAGGACGCCGCCCTGGTGGTGGGCGCGCTGGCCAAGGCGAGCCGCGACATCGCGCTCATGATGCAGGTCGAGACGGGCGAAGCGGCCGAGCCGTCGGGCCCCGGCCGCGGCGGCTCCTCGACCATGCCGCACAAGCGCAACCCGGTCGGCGCCGCCCTGGTGCTGTCGGCCGCCGCCCGTGCGCCGATGCTGGCCGCCACCATCGTCGCCGGCCTGCCGCAGGAACACGAGCGCGCGCTGGGCGGCTGGCAGGCCGAGTGGCCCACGTTGGCGGCCCTGATCGAGACGCTCGCTTCGGCGGTGCAGGCGATGGACGAGGTGGCGCAGGGCCTCGCCCTCGATCCCGACGCCATGCAGGCCAACATGGACGCCACCGAAGGGGCCGTGCTGGCCGAGCGCGCGACCTTCCTGCTCGCCGCGACCATGGGCAAGCAGAAGGCGGGCAAGCTCGTGGAGGAGGCGCTGGTACGAATGGCGGACGGCGGCGGCTCGTTCGTCGAAGCGCTGGGCCGGCTCGAGAAGGAGCTGTCGGACGAGGCCGCGCTGCTGGGCTATTCGCCGAAGTTCGTCGATCGGCTGTTGGCCGAGCTGAGGCGCAGATAAGCTGGTTTTCGGCAGTCCGTGGGAGATTTCCATGCCGTTCTATCAAAAGGGTGACGTCCGCATTCGCTACGAGGAGACCGGCTCCGGTTTTCCGCTGCTGGTCACCCCCGGCGGCGGATTGAATTCGCGCGTCAGCAACTGGCAGACGGCCGTGTTCAATGCGATGGAGGAGTTCAAGCACGACTTCCGCTGCATCACCATGGACCAGCGCAATGCCAACGGCGGCGAGTCCACCGGTCCGGTGCCGGTCGAGAACGCGTGGGACGCATTCGCCGACGATCAGCTGGGGCTGATGGACCATCTCGGAATCCGCGACTTCTTCTACATGGGCTACTGCATCGGCGGCTGCTTCGCCGGCAAGCTGCTGCAGCGGGCGCCGCAACGCGTCGTGGCCGCCGTATTCTGCCAGACCGTGGGCCATCGGCCTGAGGACCCCGACGTCATGGATCGGCACAGCCGGCAAAACTGGCTTGCGAATTTTCGAGTGCAGCGACCCGAGGTGTCGACGGAGACGATCGAGAAGTATCTCCACAGCCTCTTTCGCGCGCAGCCCGATTTCCTCTACAGCGTGCCGCGCGAGTTCATCGCCGGCTGCCGGACGCCGATCCTGGTCCTGCCGGACGACACGCCATCGCATCCGCTGCAGACCTCGGTCGACGTGGCGTCGCTGGCGCCCACCGCCGAGATCACAGTCTTCCCGTGGCGCGAGCCGCCGGAACTCAAGGCCCGCACGATCGACCGGGTGCGCACGTTCCTGAAGTCGCACCGTCCGTAAGGCGTTTCTGGGCGCGAGGCCTGAAGCGACGGACTTTGGGCGACGATAGTACCTTCGGGGTTGCGCCGTAGCCGGCGGGCAGGCGAGGATCGCGTCATGTTGAGGGATCGCTACGACCTCGCCCTGACGACGGCATCGCCGACCGCGCGGGATGCCTACGTAGAGGCCTCGGGTCTGGCGCTGACCTTCTATCCCGGCGCTCTCCAGGCCTACGATCGTGCCATCGCCATCGATCCCGGCTTCGCCCTGGCCCATGTCGGCAAGGCGCTGGTCGTGCTGCGGCAAGGCGACGTTGCGGCGGCACGGGCGGCCTTTGCGGCTGCCAAGGGCCTGGCATCACGCGTGTCCCAGCGCGAGGCCAGCCACATCGCCTTCTTCGACCTCGTGCTGGCCGGCAAGACCGAGGCCGCGATCGCCGCCCTCTACGAACACCTGGCGGCGTGGCCACGCGACGCGTTGGTCGTCGCCAGCGCGGCGAACCCCAACGGCCTGATCGGCGGCTCCGGCCGCAGCGGGCAGAAGCGCCAGGTCGCGGCCCTGATGGACGGTCTCGCCCCGCACTATGACGGCGATTTCTGGTTCGATTCCTATCACGCCATGGCGCTGTCGGAGGATGGACGGTTCGCGGCGGCGCGAGCGAAGATCGAGCGATCGGTGGCGGCGAACCCGAACAATGCGCATGGCGCCCACGGCTTCACCCACATCTGCTACGAGACCGGCGATCTGGCGGCAGCACGCACCTATCTTTCCTCGTGGCTCAAAACCTATCCGCAGGACGGCTTTTTCCATGGCCATCTCAGCTGGCATCTCGCGCTTTGCGAGATCCAGGCCGGCAATTGGACGCAGGCGTCGCGGCTCTATCGTGACGCCATCGCGCTCGATCGCCACAGCGGCGGGCCGCAACAGAAGATCTCCGATGGTGCCGCCTTCCTGTGGCGGTCCGAGCTTGCCGGCCAACCGCGCGACGCCGCAGCGTGGCGTGCGTTGCACGACCATGCCAACGCCGAGCTGCCGCGGCCGGGCAACGGACTCTACGATCTGCACGTCATTCTGGCGCAGGTCGTGATGGCGGACGAGACCATGCCCGAGACCCGGGCGCATCAGATCGAGGCGTTGGCGCGCGAGGGACGTTATCTGTCGGGCTCCTACCTTCCGGCGCTGGCGCGCGGCTTTGCGGCGTTCGAGCGCGGGGATTTTTCCGGCGCGATCGAGACGCTGGCCCCGCTCGCGGGCGAGAGCGAACGCATCGGCGGCAGCCGCGCCCAGCACGACCTGATCGAGTTCACCCTGTTGAGGGCCTGCCTTCAGGCCAATCGGCCGGACGATGCGCGGCGTCTGCTTGCCGCGCGGCGGCCGGGGGCGTCTGGTGTTCCCGTTCAGGGAGTTGCCGCGATCCATTGAGAGGAGGTGCCGGTGCCGCCGCTTGTCCTGTCTTCCGACTCGCATGTCTTCGAACCGGCCGACCTGTGGCAGACCCGCATCGATGCGGCGTTCCGCGACCGGGCGCCGCGCATCGAGCGCATCGACGGCGCCGACCAGATCGTGGTCGAGGCCGACCAGGTCCTCTCCGGCATCGGCCTCATCTCCAACGCCGGTGCGCGCTTCGAGGCGCCCGAGACCATCTCCGCGCGCGGGCGCCTCGAGGACGTGCACACGGGAGGGTGGGATCCCGCGCAGCATCTCAAGGATATGGCACTCGACGGGGTGGCAGGCGAGGTCCTCTATCCCTCGCAGGGCCTCTTCTATTTCAGGCTGGCGGATTCGCAGCTCATGTCCGCCATCTTCCGCGCCTACAATGACTGGTTGGCCGAATTCTGCCGCGCCGATCCTGCCCGGCTGAAGGGCATCGCCATGATCAACCTCGACGACGTCCGGGACGGCATCGGCGAGCTGCAGCGTGCTGCCCGCTTGGGCCTGGCAGGCGCGATGATCACCGAGTATCCCCTCGAGGACCGGCGCTACGACCAGCCCGAGTATGAGCCGTTCTGGGCGGCGGCGGCCGCGCTCGGCCTGCCGATCAGCCTGCACACGGCGACGCGGCGGCAGGGCAAGATCCGCGGCTTTGGCGCGAAGACGCTGCGCGACGCCAGCAGCCGGTCGACCAAGGCATTCTATCCGGCGCTCTCGATGTGCGACATGATCCTGTCTGGCGTGTTCGAGCGCCATCCGCGCCTCATGCTCGCCATCGTCGAGTTCGAGCTGGCGTGGGCGCCGCATGTCCTGTCCAGCATGGACTACACCTACCGCGAACGTCACGAAGAGGCGATCTACCGCTTCAAGGACGGGATGATCCCGAGCGATTTCTTTCGCCGCAACGTCGTGCTCTCCTTCCAGGAAGACGCCGTCGGCATCCGCCTGCGCGATATCATCGGTGTCGACAACATGATGTGGGGCTCGGACTACCCCCACAGCGAATCGACGTTCCCCCAATCGCAAAAGATCCTGGCGCGGATACTGGCCGACGTGCCCGATGCCGAGCGGGCCAAGATCGTCGGCGGCAACACGGCGCGCGTTTACGGCTTCGACGTGGCGAAGATCTAGCGACCGCCTTCCTCCCCAGCTTTGCTGGGGAGGTGCCCGCGAACGCAGGCGGAGGGGTCATGAGCAGCAGCGCTGTCGCTCATGACTCCTCCGGGCGCTACGCGGCCACCTCCCCATCGCCTCCGCGATGGGGAGGGAATGATTCAGTACATCACGTCGCCGCCGTTGGGCGACAGGGTGGCGCCGACATAGAAGCCGCCGTCCGGCCCGGCCAGCAGCAGCGCGGTGGCGGCGATCTCTTCCGGCCGGCCGAAGCGGCCGACCGGTAGCGCATCGATGAAGGCCTGGCGATCCTGCGACGTCATGGTCGCCGTCAGATCGGTGACGATCGGGCCGGGAGCGATGGCATTGACGCGCACGCCCTTCGGTGTCGCCTCCCATGCCAACGCGCGCGTGAACCCCATGATGGCGGCTTTGGCCGACGAATATGGTGCGGAGTTCACCGCGCCTTTCAATCCACGTTGCGAGGCGACGTTGATGATGCAGCCCTGCCCGCGCGCCGCCATCGCCGAATAGACCGCCTGGGCCATGAAGAACATGCCCTTCACGTGCACGGCGAAGATCCGGTCGAATTCCTGCTCGGTGTAGGCCTCGAACGGCTTGCGGACGTTCATGCCGGCGTTGTTGAACAGGATATCGATCGGCCCGAGCTCGCGCGCCGCTTCGGCGGCGAAGGCCCGCCCCGCGGCAATGTCGGCGACGTCGACCGAGCGATGCATCGCGCGGCGTCCCAGGGAGCGGATCTCGCCGGCGGTTTCGTCGGCCTTGGCCGCGTCGTCCAGGTGGCAAAAAGCGATGTCCGCGCCTTCGGCGGCGAAGGCGAGCGCCGTGGCGCGGCCGATCCCGCGCGAGCCGCCGGTGACCAGGGCGACCTTTCCTGTGAGCTTCATGCTGTCCTCTCTCCGCGGGCAGTTGGTCGACGGCAAATAGCATACGCCGGCTCATCGCACCCGGAGTTGGGACACCAGACCATTTCTGGGGCGTAGCGCCAGAGGCTGCCAGTTGCCGCTTTCGTCGCCGATGCCAGACGCAGCAGGCATCGGCGCCGCCGATTTCGACCTGCCGCAGCATCGGGAGTTCCCCGACTGAAGTGTCCCGCTGCTTGCACCTCGTGCCGGCAACACCGGTATGGGGCGAAATCACGCCGTCATCCAAGACCTTCGATCGAGCTGCCGATACTTGCGTTCGGCGTTCGACGGCAAGCCTTTGGCAACAACCGATTCCGGCACGAATCGGTAACCTCTCATAGTGCGCAAGAATTCACACTCCGGAGCGGAATCCGATCTGGTTGAACCTCGGTTACTGGCCCTTGCCCTTGCCGCCGAGCGAGCGTCCCGCCCTGGCGAAGCCGCCGCGCGCGCCGATCAGGAGATTGAGCTGGCGTCCCATGTCGAGCGCGTGGTCGAGCGGCAGGGTCTCGGCGGCGCGGAACAGGTCGCGGGTCTGTTGCACCGCCCAACGGTCGAGCTGGGCCAACTGGCCGACGAACTCGGCTTCGATCCGCTCGAGTTCTTCGGGTGAGTGGGCCAGGCGGTTGACGAGGCCTGCCGCATGCAGGCGCTCGGCCGGAATCGGCTGACCGAACAGCGCGAATTCCAGCCCCAGGCGCGGTCCGACCAGCCGCGCCAGGATCGGCGTGCAGACGGCGGCCGGGAAGCCGTGCCGCATTTCGTAGGCGCCGAACGTCGCGCCACGCTCGGCCAGCACGAAGTCGCAACCCATGGCCAGCGTGAAGCCGCCGGCCACGGCAAAGCCGCGCACCACGGCGACCGAGGGAATCTTCGAGCGATGCAGGAGATGGAAGATCCGCACCCAGGCCTCGTCCTCGGCGTCGGGATCGCGCGCCGGATCTTCGCTCGCGGCGGCCGCCGCCTTGAGGTCGCGGCCGGTGCTGAAGACCTCGCCCGCACCCTTGATCACCACGACCCGCACGCCGGCATCGCCCTGCGCCGCCTCGATCGCCGCACCCAACGCCCGCGCCGTCGCGGGATCGAAGGCGTTGCGCCGCTCGGGCCGGTCGATCACGAGACGGGCCACCGCGCCCGCGCGTTCGGTTCTGATCAAGCGCTCCTCCTGTGACGGGCCCTCCTGTTCGCTCGGCGCCCTGCTGGGCAGCGCTCGTGCCGCAGGACGGCGGTGGTGTCCAGGGTGGTGCTAGCACTGACAGCATGATGGCGGGCGGCGGCGGACGGGCAGCGAGAAAATACCGATCCGGCAGCGGCTTGGATCTAGATAATCACGATATTTATTAATATAATTATAGTTATTGCCAAGCGTGTGATCCACCCCCATTGAATTGGTCCACCTTGAGAGTTGGAATGTTTTGCAAGGAGGATCGAGATGGCAAGGAAGCGGTACAAGCCTGAGGAGATCGTGACGAAGCTGCAACAGGTCGATGTGCTGCAGTCGCAGGGTCAGAGCACAGGCGAAGCGGTTCGCCAGATCGGGGTGACGGAGACGACGTACTTCCAGTGGCGCCGCGAG
>VGCQ01000258.1 GCA_016870055.1 Alphaproteobacteria bacterium
GAGCCTGCCCGACGCCAACGCGCAGACGTTGCTCGGTCTGTAGCGCTGCCTGTCGGCTCGGCCAGACGGCAAATCGGCGATCGCCGGCGATACCGACCTGATCATCTTTGGTTGCAATCCATCCAGTCGGTCGGGATGATCCTGGCGGCCGGCCATGCCGGAGTCTTCTTGAGTCGGCGTCAGCCATCGCTACGCTGGAGCGGTTTGCGTTCAGGTCGAACCGCCTGCGGTTCCACCTGAACGGAAACGCGTCTGTTTCGACGGCGGTTTCACAGGGCATCGTGCGTTCGTCTGAGTCCAGCTGAACGCATGATGCTATAGTCGTCTTGCAAGAGAAGGGGAGACAGCCTTGGGAAAGAATCTTCCGGTCGACGTCCACGTCGGCGCGCGGGTCCGCCAACGCCGGGCGCTCCTCGGTATGAGCCAGACCAATTTGGCCGACGCCGTCGGGCTCACCTTCCAGCAGATCCAGAAGTACGAACGCGGCTTCAACCGCATCGGCTCGAGCCGGCTCTACGAGTTCGCCAAGATTCTCAATGTGCCGGTGTCCTACTTCTTCGAGGAGATGCCGGCGAATGTCTTGCTGGGCCGCGCTTTGCCGATGCGGGCCCGCAAGGGCCTCGGCGAAGCCGGCACGCCGTTCTCGCCGGACAGCGACCCGATGATCAAGCGCGAAACCTTCGAGCTGGTGCGGGCCTACTACAAGATCCGCGAAGGCCGCGTGCGCAAGCGCGTCTTCGACATGATCAAGGCGGTGGGCGCGGCGAGCCACGCCGAGCTGCTGGCCGGGCGCAAGCCGCCAAAGGGCCGGCGCGGCGGCGGCTGATCGGGCTGGCTGGCTGCCCTGGCGCCGCGGCGGGTCTGCGTATCGGGTCGTGTCCCAGGTGGTGGTGTAACTGGCGAGAGCAAGGCCGCGAGCGAGCGCGCCCCGAAGGCCGTTCAGAGGGCTTTGCAGGCCGCTTAGAGCACGAGGCGTCCAAGGGGAAGCACCTGGACGCATCGTGCCTTGCGAAACAAGCAACACCCGTGCGCGCGAATGCGATGAAATCGAACCGCAAGCGGTTCCATTTCATCGCTTTCCGCTTTAGTTTCAAGTGTCCAGCGGAATCGCGCTGTTTGCGGGAGCGGACTGCGTAGATTGCGCATACACAGTCGGCAACACCGACAGGTCCTGACGATGCCGCTCGACATCCGCGATCCCCGAGTCGCCGAGCTTGCCCGCGATCTGGCGAAGCAGCGCGGCACGACCATGACCGAGGCGATCATCGCTGCCTTGGAAGCCGAGATCGTGCGGGAGTGCGAGCGTAAGCCTCTGGCCGACCGGCTCACCGCCATCGCCGACGATCTGGCCGCCCGGGCGCGTCCCGGCGGGCGACGCATGACGCGCGAGGAGATCGACGATCGCTGGGGCCCTTGAGGTTTCATGTTCATCGACAGTTCCGCGATCACAGCCACAGATGAAGCGAGGCAACCATGCTGACGACGAAGCGCAAGCCGGCGACGGTCGGCGAGATTCTCGTGGAGGAGTTCATGCAGCCGCTGCGACTGACCCAGGGCGCGCTGGCCGAGGCGATGGGCGTCCAGCGCAAGCGCGCCCACGAATTGTGCAACGGCCGCAGGGCCGTGACGGCGCCGACCGCCCTCATTCTTGCCCGGGTGTTCGGCAACAGCCCGGATTGCTGGCTGAATGTGCAACGGCCGAGCGATCTTTGGAAGGCAATGCACAGTTCCGACGAACGCGAACGGATCAAGCGCGCCCGGCCCCCCAGGATTGCCGCGTGACGGCTGCCGCCACACCCGGACTCACGGCACGATGAGTGAATACCAATACTATGAATTCCAGGCCGTCGACCGGCCACTCACCGAGGCCGAGCGTACGGAGCTGCGGGCGCTCTCCTCGCGGGCGCGCATCACGGCCACGAGTTTCACCGACCACTACGAAGGGCGCTGACCTGATCGTCGATTTCCTCCTCGATGAGGGCCTGTCGAGTGACGACGACTGGGACGGCGGGGCCGGCGAACCGTGAGCGATTCAATCTGATCGGATTCCGCTCCAGATCGCGGCGCGGTGGGCGAGTACGCCTGAGACCTATCGCGGCCCGCGAATCTCGACCAGATCGCGGCTCCGGGTAACGAGCGCCCTCGACAGCGCATCGATCCTATGCTGCAGCCGGGCACTGGCCATGCCGACGATCCCTTGACCCGGTAGCTCGAGGTCGGGGAACCAGCGCTTGGTCAGCGGCACCTGCGCGAGGCAGCGCAGATCGAGATGGAACGGCTTCTGGCCTACCGCACGGGCCGCGGCAGCTTCGAGCTCCATGACGCCCAGCGGCAACCGCCCAGTGGCACCGCGCCAGGGCCCCGAGCTGGTGTAGGCCAGCAGCAGCATCGGCACCTTCGGCCTGCTGTTCGTCGCCAGCACATAAGCGACATGCCGCACCGGTCCCGGCTGGTCCGGCGGATCCGGCGGGCCGAACGGGAACATCGTCCAGACGAAGCATCCGGACGCAATTGGGCGGACCGCCACGCCGCCTCAGCGGCCGAACAACGTGCCGATGGTCTTCCTCCGGCGGGCATGGCTCCTGTTGCTTTCGCCCGGTCGCCGATCGGGTTCGCCAAAGGGCTGGCCCCGCAGTTCCGGCGCGACATGCACCCGGATCACCCGCTCGGCTTCGTCGCGGGCATGGATTTCGCGTTCCACCAGTCGCTCCAGAACAGCCGCCACGGAGCGGTGCTCGGCCTTGGCGATCTGCTGCAGGCGTGCATGCGCCTCGGGGTCGAGGCGAACGGTGACGCCGGGACGGGCGGAAGGGCTGGAGGTCGGCATGCTGTCTATTTGCATCAAAGTGATGCGCCGTTCAAGGGTGCTGCGGTTTGCGCCGGATACCCGCCTTCGTCGTTGTTGGCCCGGCCGATACGACAGCTGGCCCGTCATCAGCTGGCCCGTCATCAGCTGGCCCGTCATCGCGGCGAACACGCCGCGGTCTGCGACGTCGTCATCGCCGGCGGGCGAGGAGAGCCCGCCCTGCTATAGTCGCCCCATGACCGCGCGCCTCGGCAACCTGCCCCCGACCCGGATCGAAAAGCTCGAGACGTTCCTGATCGAGCGCTGGTGCCTGCTGCGCATCCATTGCGAGGACGGCACGGTCGGCACCGGCGAGGCGGGCGTGCACGGCTGGCCGCGGCCGACCGCCGCCATGATCGAGGAGATGAAGTCGTATCTCGTGGGGCGCGACCCCTCGACGATCGAGCATCACGCGCAGGCGCTGCAGCGGCATTCGCACTTCATGGGTGCGCTGATCGGCGGCGCCATTTCGGCGATCGACATCGCGTTGTGGGACATCAAGGCCAGGCGCTACGGCGTGCCGGTCCACGAGCTGATGGGCGGCAGGACGCGCGACCGCGTGCGCTGCTACATGCACGCCAAGGGCGACACGCTCGACGAGCTGGTGGCCGATGCCGTCAGCAAGAAGCGCCAGGGCTTCACGGCGATCCGCTTCTCGCCGTTTGCACCCGACTATCATCAGCGCAGGTCCTTCGAGGAATGGGCGAGCGAGGCCGAGCGCCGCGTCGGCGCGGTGCACGAGGCGCTCCAGGGCGACGCCGACATTTGCATCGAGCTGCACCGCCAGATGAACCCGGCCGAATCGATTGCGCTCGGACAGCGCCTGCAGAAATTCCATCCGTACTTCTATGAAGACCCGATGCTGCCCGACAGTCCGGCGATGATGGGCGACGTCCAGGCGCGCAGCGGCTTGCCGGTGGCGACGGGCGAGCGCTTCTCGTCGATCTTCCAGTTCCAGGAGCTTCTGGCAAACAACGGCTGCGCCTATGTCCGACCCGACGTCTGCCTCTGCATGGGGCTCACCGGTGCCAAGAAGGTGGCGGCGATGGCCGAGGCGCACCACGTCAAGGTGATCCCGCACAATCCTCTGTCGCCGATCTCGACCACGGCCTGCGTGCAGCTCGACGCCTGCATCCCGAACTTCGCGCTGCAGGAATACACGGGCGAGCAGGATCCGCCCAAGCGCGACATGGTCGTGCAGCCGCTGGTGCTGAAGGATGGCTGCCTCGAGGTGCCGGATGCGCCGGGCCTCGGCATCGAGCTGAACGACGCCGCCCTAGCGCGGCTCGGCCTGCGCGAGGTCGTGACCGAGCCGCCGATCGGTCGGGATGGCTCGGTGCAGGATTGGTGACGGCCGTGGCGAGCATTCGCCTCAGACCAAACTCCGATCGCCGAGGCCGGCGTTTCGGCGTCGGCCGGATGTCAGGCGGGTACATGTGAGCGAATACCAATACTATGAATTCCAGGCCGTCGACCGGCCGCTTAGCCAGGCGGAGCAGAAGGCGTTGCGGGCGCTCTCCTCGCGGGCGCGCATCACGGCCACGAGCTTCACGAACCACTACGAATGGGGCGACCTGAAGGGCGATCCGAAGAAGCTCGTGGAGCGATACTTCGATCTGCACCTCTATTTCGCCAACTGGGCTGCGCGGCGGCTGATGATCCGACTGCCGAAGCGACTTGTGGACATGTCGCGTCTCGAGTCCGTGCTGTGCGACGTGGACTGGGTCTCGGTTTCCGAGAAGGGCGACAACCTGTTCGTCGATATCTTCGGCGAAGGGGTCGAGCCGTACACTGACGAGTGGGACGACGGAACCGGTTGGCTCGCAGCGCTGTCGCCGCTTCGAGCCGACGTACTGTCGGGAGATTACAGGCTCTTCTACCTCGCCTGGCTGGCCGCCGTTGGCTACGGAGGCATTGACGCCGCCGCCGTCGAGCCGCTGCCCGGCATCGGTCCGCTGACTGGGGCGCTGGAAGCCTTTGCGGAGTTCTTCGCGCTGGACGCCGATCTTGTGGCGGCGGCCGCGGAACGGACTGGTGGCGCGGGCACTGCCGGGCTGCTCCCACGCGATGACCTGCGCAGTGCGCTCGCGGCCGTGCCCGATCGCGAGAAGGTAGACTTGCTTCTGCGCTTGGTCGAAGGCGATCCTCACGTGGCGGCTGAGTTGAAAGGCAGGATGCGGATGTCAGTTCTGCAGCCGCCTGCCGACCTGCGCACCGCCGGCGACCTGCGTGCCCGCGCGGCCGTCATTCGTGAGAAGCGCGAGCGCGTCAGGGCCGAGAAGCTGGAGGCGGAGCGGCGCAGGAAGGAGAAGGAAGTCGAAAAGGCTCGGCGCGCCCGGCTCGAAGCCGTGAAACGGCGCGGGCTGGCGGTATGGGATCGGATCGAGGCCGAGATCGAACGGCGCAACGCGTCCGGCTACGAGACCGCGACGGGCCTTCTCGTCGATCTCGAGGTCATAGCGACGGAGCAGGGAACGGACGCCGACTTCGCCCGGCGCCTCGAGAGCATCCGCGAACGACATGCGCGCAAGAGCAAATTCATCGAGCGCCTGAAGGGGCTTGTGCGGCGCTGACCGGGACTCGCCGCGTATCAGACCTGCCGCACGTTCCCCGGGTAACGGGCGACGACGTCGTCTGACGTGACCAAGGTCAGCCCCTCGACCTCGGCCTGGGCCAGCAGCATGCGGTCGAAGGGATCCTCGTGGATGGCCGGCAGGTCCAGAGTGGCCATCGCATGGTCGCTGGAAATCGACAGTTCGCGCCAACCGGAGTCCAGGAGACCACGCCGCAATCGACGCGGCTCGGCGCGAAAATCGCGTCGACCCAGGCCGTGCTTGATGGCCACTTCCCACAAGCTCACGGCGCTGAACCAGAGTTGCGTGTCCGGATCGTCGAGCAACCGGCGCGCCTTTCTCGACAGCCGGTGCGGTTCTCCCGCCGCCCCGAGCAGGACATGCGTATCGACCAGCAGGGTCATCTGTCGCCCCGGAACCGGCGCTCGATGTCGGTCTGCCCCATGCGGTCGAAGTCGTCGGGGACGGCGATCTCGCCGGCCAGGAAGCCGAGACGAGGTGGCTTGGCCTGCTCGCGCGACGAGAGGGGCACGACCTTGACCAATGGTTTGCCTGCCTTGGCGATGATGAAGCCTTCGCCCTTGGCGGCTCGCTCTACCAGGCGAGACAGGTGGGTCTTCGCCTCGTGCATGTTGACCTTGCGTATGTCGGCCTCGACTTAGGGATTATCCGTAAATAATATTGACCTGCATTGGCACGTGACGGAAGCAGATGATGGCGGCGGCGAGCATGGTGAGCGCCAGGTAGGACCGGTGGGTCTTCTCGTAGCGCACCAGCAACTTGCGGAAGCGATTGAACCAGGAGTGAGCCACCTCGACCACCCAGCGCCGCGGCGGATGACGCTTCTTGGTCCGATGCTCCTCGCGGCGTGAACGGACATGAGGAACGTATCGGCGACGACGGATCGCCTGGTCGGCGGCGACGCCCTCAAAGGCGGCATCGGCGCACAGATGTTGCTTCAAGCGCGGGCGGACGCGCGGCCGGCGCACCACCAAGCTGTCGAGGGTTGGCTCGAGCTGGGTGACGTCATGGCGATTGGCGGGGGCCACGACGATCGACAGCGGGACGCCACGGCCGTCGACCAGCAACATTCGCTTGCTGCCGTTTTTTTCCCCGATCGGTCGGGTTTGCGCCGACCGCTTCCTGGGCCAGCGGCGCTTTCAGCAGCGCCCCGTCTACGCTCTGCCAGCGCCAGGCGATGCCTTCCATCTCGTCGTACTCAGCCAGTCCCGTGCGCCACAAGGCGACAAAGAAGCCCGCCCGCTCCCATTCCATAAAGCGCTTATGGATGGCGCTGGCGCTGCCAAAGCGCTCCTTGGGCAGCGCTTTCCACTGGCAGCCTGTACGCAGCACATACACGATCGCCTCGAACACGGTGCGCACCGCTATCGGCTTACGGCCACCGCCAGGCTTCCGCCGGTACTTGCGATTGCTCGACCGCTTCGGCCTTCTCGGCACAAGCGGCTCCACTCTTTCCCAAAACGCATCCGAGACTTCCCACGATGCCAGGCGAGGCTTGCCCAAGTGCTTTCTCCTTCGCCCCTCCAATGGTTCCCACGAGAAAACACTATAGCATATTATTTACGGATAATCCCTAAGTCGCGGTGCGTGATCGACCGATGCCGACGCTTACCAATTCGACCTTCCTCGATCTCACGAGCTACCGCACAACGACGGCAACGACGGTCGATGCGGCATTCCATGTTACGGGAA
>VGCQ01000259.1 GCA_016870055.1 Alphaproteobacteria bacterium
AACCGCGCTGCCGGCAGGGCAGCAATGCCGCCGTCCGTTAGGAGGCGCGCCGCCAGACGGGGATAATCGCCGCAACCGCAGCACGAGCAGGAGGAACCGCCGGTGACCAAGTACAGCTACAACGAGACCGAAGGCTTCAAGAAGGGCCGCGACGTGTGGTTCGAGATGCGCGGCGCCACGGCGGCGCAAGCGCTGGTCGACCAGGCAGCCGAGCACGAGATGACGCGCGATCTGCGCCAGTTCCTGTTCGAGCACTGCTTCGCCGCGGTGTGGGCGCGGCCCGGCCTCGAACGCATGACGCGCAGCATCGTCACGATCTCGGTGCTGACCGCGCTTGGCCGCAGCGAGGAGCTGAAGTCGCACATCCGCATGGGCATGAACAACGGGCTGACGCGCGAGCAGCTCAAGGAAATCTTCCTGCATGTCGGCGTCTATGCCGGCGCGCCCACCGCCGTCGCCGCCGTGCGGGCCGCCATGGAGGAATTCGAAGCGCAGGACAAAGCCAAGGCACAGGCGAAGGGGTAAGACATGAAGATTGGATTCATCGGGCTCGGCACCATGGGCGCCTTCATGGCGGCGAGCCTGCAGCGGTCGCAGTTCAAGCTGGTCGTGCACGACGTGCGCCGCGACGCCGCCCGGCAGCATATCGAAGCCGGCGCCGAGTGGGCCGACTCGCCCAAGGCGGTGGCCGAGCAGTGCGATGTCGTGTTCACCTCGCTGCCCGGCCCGCCCGAGGTCGAGCAGGTGGTGTTCGGCGCCGACGGATTGCTGGCCGGCGCGCACGCCGGGATGGCTTACTTCGATCTCTCGACCAACAGCCAGGCGATGGTCCGCCGCGTCAACGCAGCGCTCGCCGAGAGGAAGGCGTTCGGCTTCGACGCGCCCGTCTCCGGCGGGCCCAAGGGCGCGGAGAGCGGCAAGCTCGCGATCTGGGTCGGCGGCGACAAGGTGCAATACGACAAGCACAAGAAAGTGCTCGACGCGATCGGCGACCAGGCGGCCTATATCGGCCCGATCGGCAGCGCCACGGTGGCCAAGCTGGTGCACAACATGGCGGGTTACGCCATCCAGACGGCATTGGCCGAGGTCTTCACCATGGGCGCCAAGGCCGGCATGGATCCGCTGGCGCTGTGGAAGGCGGTGCGCCAGGGCGCGCAGGGCCGCCGCCGCACCTTCGACGGCCTGACGCGGCAGTTCCTGATCGACAAGTACTCGCCGCCCGATTTTGCCTTGAAGCTCGCGCACAAGGACGTCTCGCTGGCCGTCGGGCTCGGCCGCGAGCTCGGCGTGCCGATGCGGCTCTGCAACCTCGTGCTCGAGGAGATGAGCGAAGCGCGCAACCGCGGCTGGGACACGCTCGACAGCCGCTCGCCGATGAAGCTGCAAATCGAGCGGGCCGGCGTGGCGATCAAGTGCGATCCCGCCGCCGTCGAAGCGGTGCTGGCGGCCGACAAAGGATGATTCGCTGGGGGCGCGCTCCCGGCGATGATAAGAACGACCGACACCCACGGAGGAAATCGATGTCATTCTACCGAGCCATGAGCTGCGAGAACGTGACGCTCAAAGGCCACAACGGCACGCCGATCACGGCCTACACGGCCAAGCCCGCCGGCGCCGGCAAGTTCCCGGGCGTCGTGCTGATCCATCACTTGCCGGGCTGGAGCGAGCTCTACATCGAGACCACACGACGCTTCGCCCATCACGGCTACATGGCGATCTGCGCCAACCTCTACGAGCGCGAAGGCGGCGGCAGCGACGGCAATCCCGACGATGTCGCGGCCAAAGTGCGTGCCGACGGCGGCATCGCCGATGCCCAGATGGTGGGCGACACCGCGGCCGCCGTGCAATGGATGCGCGCGCAGGCCGGCAACAACGGCAAGGTCGGCCTGTTCGGCTCCTGCTCGGGTGGCCGGCATGCGTTCATCTACGCCTGCCAGAGGAAGGACGTCGATGCCTGCGTCGATCTGTGGGGCGGCCGCATCGTGATGGCCAAGGAGGAATCGAACGCCAAGACGCCGACGGCGCCGATCGACATGACCAAGGATCTCTCCTGCCCGCTGCTCGGCCTGTTCGGCAACGACGATCGCGCGCCCAGTCCCGAGCAGGTCAACCAGCACGACGCCGAGTTGAAGAAGCATGGCAAGAACTACGAATTCTACCGCTACGACGGCGCGGGCCACGGCTTCTTCTACTGGCACCGCCCGCTCTATCGCGTCGAGCAGGCGATGGACGGCTGGGCCAAGGTGTTCGCCTTCTTCGGCAAGCATCTCAAGTAGGGGGCGGCGATGTGCACCTCGATCATCGAGATCGCGGCCGCCGAAGGCATGGCCAAGCGCGGCGACGAGTGGTTTCAGCTCACGCGAGCCGTCGTCGCCTACGACCATGCCCGCCACGCGCCGCTGGGTGACGTGATCACGCTGGACTTCTTCAACACGACTCTCGACCCCGGCGCGCGCGCCGCAGTCGAGCTCACTTTGGCGAGTGCAAAGGAACTGCGCGCCGCCCTCGACCGCGCCATCGCCGCCGCCGAATTCGAGGAAGCCGAGATCCGCGGCAAGGGCGCACCGGTCGCGCTCGTCCGGGCGGCGTAGGGAGTTTCGCCCATGACCAGCTACGCCGACTACAAGCCGCTCACCTTCCACGACGCCGCCCGCCGGTTCACCGACGGCAACGACAGCCCGCGCGCCTATCTCGAACGCTGCCTCGAGACCATCTCGGTGCGCGAGCCGGTGGTGAAGGCGCTGACCGCGATCAACGACGCCGGCGCGCGCGCCGCAGCCGATGCCAGCGCCGCGCGCTGGAAGGCGGGCAAGCCCCGCTCGCCGATCGACGGCATGCCGATCGCGATCAAGGACCTGCTCGAGACCAAGGACATGCCGACCGAGATGGGCTGCGCGGCGATGAAAGGTAACTTCCCCAAGCGCGACAATGCCGGGGTGTGGGCGCTGCGCCAGGCCGGCGCGGTGATCCTCGCGAAAACGGTGACGGCCGAGCTCGGCGGCTCGCATCCCGGGCCGACCACCAACCCGTTCGATCCCAAGCGCACGCCCGGCGGATCGTCGTCGGGCTCGGCGGCCGCGGTCGGCGCCAACATGGTGCCGGCAGCGATCGGCACCCAGGTCGGCGGCTCGATCATCCGGCCGGCCGCCTATTGCGGCAACGTCGCGCTGAAGCCGACGCAAGGCGGCATCAATCGCGGCGAGCGGCTCGCCACCAGCCAGAGCACGCACGGCCCGCATGCCGGCTGCCTGGAGGACATGTGGCAGGTCGCGATCGAGCAGGCCAAACGCTGCGGCGGCGACCGCGGCTCGCTCGGCCTGATGGGACCGGACACGCTGCCCGCCGCAGTCAAGCCCGACCGGCTGATCGTGCTCGAGACCGAAGGCTGGTCCGACGTCGATGGCGCGACCAAGGAAGGCTTCGCGAAAGTTCTGCGCCAGCTCGAAGCGGCCGGCGTGGCGCTGATCCGCCGCAAGGATCATCCCTTCGTCGAAGCACTGGAGCGGGCGATCGCCAACGGCCGCGCCGTCTGCAACGGCATCACCAGCTGGGAGAACCGCTGGTACCAGCGCGGCATGCTCGACGCTGCGCCCGACGGCTTGAGCGAACGCGCCAAGGCGGCCCTCGCCCGAGCCGAGGCGATGACGCCCGACCAGTACCGCGCCAATCTTCTCGCCCGTCAGCAGGCGCAGCTCGCGCACACCGCGGTGGCATCGCTCGCCGATGCTGCGATCACACTCGCCTGCCCCGGCCCCGCGCCGTTGTGGTCGGGCGACCTGCCCGGCCAGCCGCTGGCGCCGCGGCCGACCGGCGACTTCGTGTTCAATGCGCCTTCCTCCATGCTGTTCGCGCCGGTCGTCACCCTCCCGCTGATGAGCGTCGGCGGAATGCCGGTCGGCGTGCAGCTGATGGGTCAGCAACACGAAGATGCGCGCGTGACCGGGCTGGCGCGCTGGACACGCGAGAATTTGAAACGGGTGGCCGTATAGCCGCACGCGAAAGGGCCACACGCGAAAGGAAGGTCGACATGCCGTCATTGCGTCGCCGTGTTGTCTTGGCGGGAACGCTTACCGCCTCGCTCGCCGCACCGACGATCGCACGCGCCCAGAGCGGCGATTGGCCGAAGGGACCGATCCGCGTCGTCGTGCCCTTCCCGCCCGGCGGCACGACCGATCCGGTGGCCCGCCTGCTCGCCGCCAAGGTGAGCGAGAACACCGGCTGGCAGACCGTGATCGACAACAAGCCGGGAGCGGCCGGCGCGATCGGCGCGGCAATCGCCGCCAAGGCGCCGCCCGACGGCCAGACCTGGATGGTGACGTTCGACAGCCACATCCTGAGCCCGGCCTTCAATCCCGGCCTGCCCTACCGCGATTCCGAGCTGCTGAACGTCATGCTGGTCGGCCGCGCCCCGCTCGCCATCGCCTGCCATCCCGACCGGCCCTACAAGGATCTGCGCGACGTGGTGGCCGACGCGCGGGCGCGGCCGGGCAGAGTGAGCATCGGTCTTCTCTCGGCGAGCGGCGCGCTCCTGCTCGCCACCCATTTGCAGAAGGCCAACGGCTTCGAGTTGAATCACATCTACTACAAGGGCGGCGGCCCGACGGTGCAAGATGTGCTGGCCGGCGTCACCGACTTCACGGTGACCACGCTCGGTGCGCTGCAGCCCCATTTCCGCTCGGGCAAGCTCCGGCCGCTCGCCACCACCGGCGAGGCGCGCGCACCCAGCCTGCCCGCGATCGCCACGGTGGCCGAGCAGGGCTTCGCCACCTACCCGACCTATTCGTGGTGGGGCGTCTATCTGCCGGCCGGCACGCCACGGCCGATCGTCGAGCGGCTGAACGCCGAGCTCGCCAAAGCGGCGCGCGCGCCCGATGTCGCGCAGAAATTCGCCGAGCTGATCGAGATGGAGATCGTCGCCGGCACGCCCGAGCAATTCGCGGCCTTCCAGAAGGGCGAGCAGGAGCGCTGGTTCAAGGTGATCGCCGACAACAACATCAAGAGCGACTAAAGCATTTTCCATCCGACTGGAATCAGTTGGACGGGAAATGGCTGGCGAAGGAGGCGCTGAAATCGGCGCATTTCCGCTCGAATGGAACCGCAAGCGGTTGCATTTGACCGGAAGCCGCTCCGGCAGAACTGGCTGGCACTTTTGTTTGTCGGAACGGCCCATGAACAGTGCCGGGATGCTGCGCTCCCAGCGACGCGTTGAGCACCAGAGACGGTCAGCTACCTGATGGCCGGCCCAGCAACGTACCAACCGCTGCCCAGTTCGACCTTCCTCGACTGCGCGGGCTGGCAGACAAATGCCCGCGGGCCGCCGACCGCTTCGCAGCCGCCGCCGCAGAGCCGTTTCAACGTGGCGCTGGTGCTCGGCCGGGCCAGCGACCCGATGGCGCTGCTGTCGTCCCACTAGGCGACGCGCCAAGCCGCGATCGCCGATCAGGCCACGATCGCCGGTCCCGGCTACGGCAACTATGCCCAGACGCAGATCGTCAACGTCGATGCCTCCGATCTCGTCGCCATGAAGCTCACCAACCAGTCGGCCGGCACCACCTATTGGGCGTTCGCCCAGGCCCATGGCGATGGCCTGCAGCTCCTGTGGAACTACGGCGCCAACACCTGGGGTTGGGAGGACACCACAGGCGGCGGCGACCGCGACGACAACGACCTGGTCGTCCAGCTCGACATCGCCAGCGCCCATGGCCATGGGTGGTGGGTGTGATCGGCGTGCCCCGACCGGCGAGTTCGGACAGTTACGCAAGTTTCGCAACCGGGTTTGGCGTTTCGGGAAGAGCCGGGTTGACCCGCCAATGGCTGGACGGCCGGCCCGGCCGGTTGCGGTCGCCGAGGTCGACCTTCACGAACCCGAGATAGGCCAGCCGCTGCAGCACCATCTCCGTTTCGTCGGCGGTAGCGCTCATGCTGAGGGCGCGACGGCGGACCTCCTCGCGCGACACCGATGCGGGCCGCTTGTCGAGGAGCCAGCGCGCGACACGGCGCACCCGCTTGGAAAAATCCGAGAGTTCGGCGCTGTCGAACACCGCCTTGGCATGTGGCCAGAAGTAGTCGCGCCACAACGCGGCGGCGGCCGCCACCGGTTCGGCGCCGACTGCAACCGGTCGCGCAGCGTCGCCGTCGACCGATGCCATCAACTCGAGAATCCCGGCCAAACGGACGATCAGCGACCGGCTGCGGCCGAGCCACGCCGCCTCGAGCCCTTCGACGCTCTGGCGGGCAGCATGCAGGCTCGCCAGCACGCCATCGAGTGCGTCACGTCCGCCATCATCGATCGTGAGCACCCGCGGAGAGTCGGCGGTTCCCGCCAGGTGCGACAGCGTCCGCAGGCGGTGCAGGATGGCCTGGTTGCGCGCGGCGTCGAAGAGCGCGAGCGCACGGTAGGGCTGCGGGCCCGGCCAGGCGAAGAGAAAGCGCGCGGCCAGGCTGTCATGCCTCACCTTCAGCGCCTCTTGCAGCCGCTCGGGCCGGACGGTTTCGAGGATGCTGACGGCAAGGGGCGCGAGCGTCTCTTCTTCTTGCCCGCCGCTGTCCGGCCATCTCGGCGCGCCGTCGCGCCACAGCAGCACACCGCGCCGGTTGGCGCGCACGATCTCGGCGAGGACGGCAGGATCGTCGTCGGTCGCCACGAGTTGCACGGGGGGCGGGGCGGATGGCCCGCCGCAGCGTTCCCGCTCGACGATTGTCAGCAGCCGGCGCAACGGCGCCAGCGCCGCCGACTTGCCGGTCGCGGGCTCGCCGACCACCGCCTGCCACAGCACCAGCGGTTCCTCCCAGTCCGGCGTCACGCGCACCGCCACACCCGCACCGCACACCGCCGCGACGCCCGCCAGCACCGACTGCAGCACATAGTCCGCCGGCGCCCCGGTCGCGCGCCCGGTATCGGCGATCCAGTTGCGCCACGGCTGCGGCAGCCATTCGAGGGGCACGGCCGGCACCGGCCCGCGGCGCTGGTCCACGACGCTGAGGTCGGGAGAACGCCAGTTGTTCTCCGACACTTGGCGATGAAAGGCCTCTGGCAGCATGGCTCGAGATCCTGCAGAAAGAACAAATATAGAACGCTAAGGGGATAAGTCAATAACTGGAGTAGACTTT
>VGCQ01000260.1 GCA_016870055.1 Alphaproteobacteria bacterium
TCGGCCGGTCGAGGGCCGCAGCCTGCGCAAAGCCGGCGACGAGGCGCGCCTGGGTCCGACCCTGTCGGGCGTCGATTCCGCGACCTTGCTGCGCGTCCTGCTGCCGCGCCCACCGATCGATTCGATCGATGCTACGGGCTCCGGCGGTGCGGTCGTGGCGGCAGCGATGCTCGACACGACCTACCAGCTCAAGTGAGGCGGCAATGGCTCGTGTTCTGCTGCTGGTCGAATTGAAGGGCGGCAATGACGGACTGAACACCGTCGTGCCCTATGCCGACGCCAGGTACCGCGAGTTGCGTCCCGGACTGGCCGTGTCGCGCGACCATGTCATCCAGCTCGACGAGCGGGTCGGACTCACCGGCAAACTCGAGCCGTTGATGGAGTCGTGGAAAGCAGGCGATCTCGCGATCGTGCAGGGCGTCGGCTATCCCTATCCCAACCGCTCGCATTTCCGCTCGATCGAGATTTGGGACACCGCCTCGGCTTCCAACCAGACCCTGAGCGAAGGCTGGATCGCACAGGCATTCGACGGCGCTTCTCTGGCCAAGGCCGCCAGCGTCGACAGTATCGTGGTCGATACCAATGCCTTGCCGAGCACGGGCCCGTCGTTGCGCACGATCGTCATGCAGGACGCCGAGAACTTCCTGCGCCAGGCATCTGCGCTGAAGGATGTCTCGGCCACGATGGGGAGCGGCAATCCCGCACTGCGTCATCTGTTGGCGGTCCGCCAGGAGATCAATTCGGCGGCCAAGGGCTTGAGCGACAAGCTGCGCGACGCGCCGGTGCCCAACGAAGCCTACTCTCAGGACTTCCTGTTCGGCCGGCAGCTCGAACTGGCGACGCGCGTGCTCACGGCGCGTGTGCCGGTGGTGGTGGTCAAGACCGCGCTCGGCGGCTTCGACACTCACGCCAACCAGGCACAAACGCACGAGCGGTTGTTGGCTTTCCTGGCGAGCAGCCTCGCGACGCTGCGCAAGAATCTGATCGCCGCCAACCTGTGGCGCGACGTCGTGGTGATGACGTATTCGGAATTCGGCCGCCGAGTTCGCCAGAACGCGAGTGGCGGCACCGACCACGGCACTGCGGCGCCGCTGTTCATCATGGGCGGCGGCGTGAAGGGCGGCCTGCACGGCGCTTATCCGTCGCTCGCCGATCTGCAGGATGGCGACCTCAAGCACACGGTCGACTTCCGCAGTGTCTTCGCCACGATCGCGCAAGGCTGCTGGGGGCTGCAACGCGACTTCGGGCTGCGGCAGCCGCAGCGGCTCGGATTCCTCGGTTAGTGGGCGGGTGCCCGCCCCAACAACTCATCGCGCACTGAGCCGCGCTCGGCCTCGATCCGGATGTACCAGATCAGCAGCGCGGCGATGATCTTGATGGCCACCGGCAGGGCGATATAGACGATGATCAGCGCTGTGCCGCTGTAGAGACCCTTGCTGGGGTTGAAGCCCAGAATGGCGGCGACCGGCAGCGAGCCGGCCGCGCCGATCGCCGTCGCGAGCTTGGTCGAGAGCGCCCACAGGCCGAAGTAGGCTCCGGTGTCGCCGCGCGTGTCTTTGCCTTCCTCGGAATTGATGATATCGGCCAGCACCGACGGTGGCAGACCATAGTCGGCGCCGATGCCGAACCCGGTGATGATGGCGATCGGCATGAACAGGGCGAAGTCGCCCGCGCCCAGGAACACCGCAAGCGCCATTGCGGCGGCCGTCATGACCATGGCGATGAACCAGGCAGCAGTCTTGCTGTAGCGTCGCGACAGTAGGAGCCAAAGCGGCACGCTAGCGGCAGCTGCGCCAAAATAGACCAACAGGATCATGCCGGCCTGCAGCTTGTTACCCTTCAGGACGTGCTCGACGTAGAACAGCATCACCGAGACCGCGACGCCGAGCGCCGATCCGTTGACGATGAACACCAGCAGCAAGCGCCGGAACAGGCGATTCTTCAAGGGCGCGAAGAACGGCACCAGGGAGCGCAACGTCAGGCTTCCCTCCATGTTGCGGGTCGGTCGCGCGAGTGCCGGCGCCAAGCCGACCAGCCAATTGCGGAAGTACCGGACATGGGCTTCGGGGTTCTCGCGCACGACGGGCGGGTGGGCCGACGGCGGCGACCACAAAAGCGTCGGCAGAGCGAACAGGATGGCGATGGGGATGAAGATCAGCCCCATGTAGACATAGCCCGTCATTTCACCGAATTGGGCGGTGAAGACCGTGGGCAGGACCACCGCAAGAGTCATGCCCATCAGGCCGAACACTTCGCGGCCAACCGTGACACGCGTGCGCTCGTTGTAGTCGTCGGTGAGTTCGGCGCCATGTGCATGGTAGCTGATGGACACGCCGGCGTAGCCGAGATGAACGACAAACAGCGCCACGAACAGCCAAGTCGCGAGCAGGGTCGAGTCGGCGATCACGCCGGCCGGCGGGTGGAAGAGCATGTAGAAGCCGCCGATCATCAGCGGCAGCATCAGCGCCACGAAAGTGAGCCGACCGCGCGGCCCGCGATGGGTGAACTTGTCGCTGATCAGGCCGATGACCGGGTCCTGGATCGCATCGATGACGCGAGTGGCGATGAAGATCAGCCCCATGATGCCGAGGGGTACCTTCAAGACCTCGCCATAGAAATGGCTGACATTCAGGACGACCGGCAATGCCGCCATGTTGAGCGGCAACTGATTGGTCGAGTAGGCAACCAAGCGGTCGAATGACAATCTTACGGAACTAGCTGATCCAGTCCCGACCTTGGGTCCGTGCACGCGATTGAGCCTTCCTGTACGCGCCGCTTTCGACGCTTCTTGTTGCCAGCAGTTATATAGGCCGGAAATGGGCCTGCAAGACGTCCGTTCGACGGGTCGCGAAGCCGGCCGCACAATAGGCGAGATAGTACCGCCACATGCGGCGGAAGCGGTCGTCGAAGCCCAGCTTGGCGACCTGGTCGGCGACGCGGTCGAAGCGGCCGAGCCAGGTTTCCAGCGTACGGGCATAATCCATGCCGAAGCTGTAGAGTTCGGCGATCTTCAGGCCGGCCTGGCGACATTGCTGGCGCAGGTTTGCCGGCGACAACAACATGCCGCCGGGGAAGACGTAGCTTTGGATGAAGTCCGGGTGTCGGCGATAGCGGTCGAAGAACTCGTCGGCGATCACGATCGCCTGCACCAAAATGGAGCCGCCGGGCACGATGTGACGGCGGAGGGTGGCGAAGTAGTCGGGCCAATAGCGCTCACCCACCGCTTCGACCATCTCGATCGACACGATGTGGTCGTACTGTCCTTCGAGATCGCGATAGTCGCGAAACTGCAGATCGACGCGATCGGCCAGGCCGGCCTGGGCCAGCCGATCACGGGCGTAGTCGAGCTGCCGCTGCGAGATCGTGACTCCGGTGACGCGCATGCCGCGTCGCGCGGCCGTTTCGGCGAAACCGCCCCAGCCGCAGCCGATCTCGAGAATGGTATCGCCCTGCTTGGCGCCAATCTGCTCGAGGATGCGGTCATACTTGGCGGCCTGTGCGGCGTCCAAGGGCTTGCCCTCGTTGCCGTCGTACAGCGCCGATGAGTAGGTCATCGAGGGGTCGAGCCACAAACGGTAGAACTCGTTGCCGAGATCGTAATGGGCATGGATGTTCTTCTTGGCGCCACGCCGCGAGTTCCGCCGCCGCCGGTGGAGGAACCGCAGCACCAAGCTATGCAGCGTGTTGGGCACGGCGATGTCGCCTAGTGCCTTCTCGTTGTCCGCCAGGAGCGCGATCAGCACCGGAAGATCGGGCGAATCGCAGAGGCCCTCGATGTAGGACTCGGCAAAACCGATGTCGCCATCGAGCAAGACGCGCCGGAAGAATCGCCAGTCCCTGACTTCCAGAAACGCATGTCCCGCCGTTCCGTCGATGCCGAAGTCGCGTTCGGTGCCGTCGGGCAGGCGCAACGTCAGTTTCCCGCTTGACCAACGGTCGAGGGCATTCAGGAGGAGGCGGGCGGCGACGGTCATGAGATCGGCGGCGAAACATTCATCGGCTGACGAGGACTGCCGGCGGCGGCGGCTTGCTGTGGAAGCGCGCTCGCTTCCACAGCAAGTGAAGAGCCTGCCAATGGATGCGAAAGATGACGGCAAGCGTCATGGTCGGATTGCCAACAAAGCGGCGCAGCACGCCGGCGTTGGTCAGAGCTTCACGGCGGCCACCGACCGACGTGGCGAGCATCAGACCACTGCCATCGTGGTAGTTCACGTCGACATGGGCACGCTGCTCGTCGAGCCGGAAGCGGAACCGATAGCAGCCTTCGATCGGCAGGAAGGGCGAAACGTGGAACACCTTGCGGCCTTCGAGCCAAGTCTCGGGCTCGATCGGTCGCCGGTCGTCATGATGCACCAGATAGCAGTGACTCTCGCCGAAGGTGTTGTTGACCTCGCATAGCACGGCGCGGATCCGGCTTTCCTCATCGCGGCAGAACCAGAAGCTGACGGGATTGAAGACATAACCCAACAGGCGCGGCAAGGTCATCAGCGAGACATCACCGGTGCAGACCTGGTCGAGACCATGATCGACCAGGATCGAGCTCAGCCACTGTCTGAGATCCGAGCCGTCCCGCGCACCATGATCGGCGCGGCGGAACGATACCAGGCCCGGCCGATCCAGCTTCAGCCAGCGTCCGGCCGCGCCCTCCAACAGCCCGAGGTCGAGGCATAGATAGGCGACGCGATAACGGAAGGCGTTGATCCGAGGTCGCAGGCGTCGATGGACGACGGTCGCGTCGACGATAGAGTGGCCGGAGTCGCTCACGGCGCCTCCGCGGCGACGCGCGCCGCGACGGGCAGAGGGAAGGGATCGATCGAAGAGGGACTTGCCACTACCCGAGGCGGGTCGCCGATGCGGCGGTGCTCGGTCGGGACGCGCCACGGCCGCCGCACGCCCAACTGCTCGGCGACGTCGAGCCCTGCAGACAAAGCGTCCTCGTGGAAGCCGTAGCCGCAGTAGCTGCCGCAGAAGAACGTGTTGCGCATGCCCTGGATGGCGTGCAGGTCACGTTGGCCTCGGATGGCGGCCGCGTCGTACATCGGATGTTCGAAGGTGAATCGCTGCAGCGCCGCTCGTGGTGCGCGGCCGGGATTGACCGACACGAACAGCGGATTTTCCATCGGCAAATTTTGCAACCGGTTCATCCAGTAGGTGACGCTTACCGGGTTCTCTCGGCCTTGGGTATCGGCGACGTAGTTCCAACTCGACCATACCGCCGGACGACGCGGCATCAGGGAGGAGTCGGCATGCAGCCAGACCTCGTTCGACGAATAGGCGAAGCGGCCCAAGAGGTCGCGCTCGCGGACGTCGGCATCGGTCAGCAGGGCGAGTGCCTGGTCGGCGTGACAGGCCAGGATCACCTTGTCGAAGCGATCCCGGTTTCCGGCGGCATCGCCGATATGGATGCCATCAGCCCTGCGTTCGACGACGGCAGCAGCTGTGGCCAGGCGGGCGCGTTGGCGCAGCGGCACTACCAGCCGTTCGACATAGGAACGGCTGCCGCCGCTCACCGTGCGCCACCGCAACTGGTCGCCGACCGTGAGCAGGCCGTGGTTGTTGAAGAAACGCACGAAGGTTTGTGCCGGATAGTCGAGCATGCGACCGAGCGGTGTCGACCAGATGCAGGCCGCCATCGGCACCAGGTAGCGGTCGCGAAAGGCCGTGCCGAAGCCCGCCTGCTCGACGAAATCGCCGATCGTGAAATCGAGGTCCTCGCATTGTTCCAGCAGTCGGGGCGCGAGACGATTGAACCGCAAGATGTCGTGCGTCATGCGCAGGAAGGACGGCCGCACCATGTTGCGCCGTTGCGCGATATAGCCGGGCAAGGCACTGCCATACTCGAAGCGCCCGTCGTCGAGGCTGACGGCGAAGGACATGTCGGACGTTTCGGTCGGCACGCCCAAATGGTCGAACAAGGCGACCAGATTGGGATAGTTGCACTCGTTGAAGACGATGAAGCCCATGTCGACTGCCCGGGTGCCGCCGTGGACCGGCGCATCGACCGTGCAGGAGTGACCGCCGAAGCGGGCCTCGCGTTCGTAAACGACAACATCGTGCCTGCTACTCAACAGCCATGCGGCGCCCAAACCGGCCACCCCACCGCCAACGACGGCGACTTTCATTACCTCATGCTCCCAGTCGTCAGTTGCTCACGTCCTCATACGTTTCGCAAGACCGGGCGGATGACGCCTTGGGTCGCGCGCTCCAGCCCGCGAAAGGCAGCCAGCGCCCGACCGCGCGCCACTCTGTGGTCGACAATGGGGTGCGGGTAGTTGCCGGGGGGTGGTTTTCCAGCAGTGACCCAAGGCCGATGGATCGTCGTGGCCGGCAGATGTGACAGTTCGGGAAGCCAGCGGCGGATGTAGGCGCCCCTTGGGTCGAATTTCTCGCCCTGCAGCACCGGGTTGAAGATGCGAAAATAAGGCTGCACATCAGCGCCGCTGCCTGCAACCCATTGCCAGCCGGCAGGATTGTTGGCGGGGTCGGCGTCGACCAGCGTGTCCCAGAACCACTCCTCGCCGCGGCGCCAGTCGATCAAAAGATCCTTGGTCAGAAACGATGCCACGATCATGCGCACCCGATTGTGCATCCAGCCGGTCGCCCAGAGTTCGCGCATGCCTGCATCGATGATAGGGTAGCCGGTACGTCCGCGCTGCCAGGCGGCGAGATCAGCCTCGACATCGGACCAGGGAAAGGTGTCGAAGGTCGGCCGAACGTTGCGGCGGGCGAGGTCGCCGAGGTGGTACGACAAGTGATGGGAGAATTCCCGCCAACCGAGCTCGGTCAGGAACTTGTCGCCTGCCGTCGACGGTTCACGGCCGGCTACGGCATGCCAGACCTGTCGTGGCGATACTTCCCCGAAGGCAAGATGAGGCGACAGCCGCGATGTGCCGTCTATGGCAGGGCGGTCCCGTGCCTCGCAATACTGCGCCAACATTCGGTCGACGAAGCCGGTCAGGCGCTCGAGCGCCCCGCTTTCGCCCGGCGACCAGTGCGCCTGCAATCCGCCCGACCAGTCGGGTGCACTTGGCGGTAGCCGCCAATGCGCCAGAGTTTCGCTCGTCGGCCAGGATTTGGGCAACGGCAAGCGGTTCGGTCGGGGCAGGGGT
>VGCQ01000261.1 GCA_016870055.1 Alphaproteobacteria bacterium
CCGAGCGACAGGCCGCCGGCCACGGCGGTGCCGCTGACCAGGAAATTGCGGCGACCGAGCGAAGTGTGAATCGTCATGATCGCGCCCTCCTCTAAGCCTTGGCCGCGGCGTGGATCGCTTCGCGCACCTGCTGGTAGGTGCCGCAGCGGCAGATGTTGGTCATGGCCGCGTCGATGTCGGCGTCGCTCGGATTGGGCTTGGCGGCAAGCAGCGCCGTGGCCGCCATAATCATGCCGCTCTGGCAGTAGCCGCACTGCGGCACGTCCGACGCCACCCACGCCGCCTGGATCTTGTTCAGCCTGCCGTCGACCGCGAGGCCCTCGATGGTGACGACCTTCTTGGCGCCGACCGAATTCACCGGCACCTGGCATGAGCGCGTGGCCATGCCGTCGATCAGCACGGTGCACGAGCCGCACTGTGCGATGCCGCAGCCATACTTCGTGCCGGTGAGGCCGAGCTGCTCGCGCAGCACCCACAAAAGCGGTGTCCGCGGATCGGCGTTGTGATTGAGCGCCTTGCCATTGACGTTGATGACGGCCATCGCGACCTCCCGTCGATTGCGGTTTGACGGCAGCCTAGCCCAGCGTGCGACACCGGGCTAGGGAACGGTCTGCTTTCACGGATGTGTGATGGTGGCGGCTAGCGCAGGCTGGCCTCGAAGACGCGCCGATAGTTGCCACCGAGGATCTTGTCCGTCTCGGCGACGTTGAACTTGGTTCGCAAAGCGGCCGCGAGTTGCGGTAAGTCAGCGTAGCCAGCAAGTGCGCTGGCGCCGCCCAGGCCGAGCAGATCGGTGCCCAAGCCGACATGGTCGACGCCGACGATTTCGGCCATCCTCGCCATCCCATCGGCATAGGCGACAATGTTGGGAAAGAAGCCGGAGAACGGCCAGATGCCAATGACCCCGCCGGTCGCCGCCACGGCCCGTGCATGGTCGGGCAGGATACGCCGCGTCCAAGCGGCTGGCCGCTCGGTCAGCGACGTGTGCGATAGCACCAGAGGCTTGGTCGTGACGGCAGCGGCCTTCGTCACCAGCTCGTAAGTGCCGTGCGCCACGTCGACCACGATGCCCATCCGATTGCAACGCCGGACGACCTCGGCACCGAACGTCGTCAGGCCGCCCTGCACACTGGGCTCGGTCTGGATGTCGCCCAGCTCATTGGGCCGGTAGTGCGTGAGCTGCAGATGGCGCAGCGCCCATCTTTGATAGGCCTCGTCCAGGCGCTCGATGCGGCCCTCGAGGAAGTCGGCGCCCTCCGAGGAGACCACGACCGACGGCCGGCTCGCGCGCGCGGCGCTCAGTTCGCCGGCGGTGCGCACGATCGCCAGACCTTGCTGGCGCGCCAGCTCGTGTAGGACGCCGAAGGCGCGCTGGGTGTGGTCGTAGAGCTCACCCGGTCGCGGATCGCGACTCGGCCGCAAACGTCCATCGGTGAGCTTGATGATCGGCGAATCGGAGACGACGGCGAGACAGATCGCCGCCAACCCGCCTTGGCGCATCGGCTCGGCGACGGCTGCGAACTGGCCACGACCGAAGCTCATCGGGTTGAGGTTTCCGGCGTGGCTGTGAATGTCGACCGCCAAGCCCTCGCCCGCCTGGGCGAGCGTCGACGCCGGCAAACAGAACAAGGCGCTGGCCGCCATCAACGCACGGCGCGTCGGCCCTGCTTCGGCCACGGCGTCGGCCAGCCGATAGCGCCAGCCCTCGCGATCATCGATCACCCGCCATGTTCCGCTGAGCGTCAGCGCGCCGGCATTGAGCTCGAGCGGCCGCTCGGCCACGACCTCGACGACCGCCAGCCGGTTGCGCGGCACGCAACCTCCACAGCAGCCCGGCTCGGCCATGAGCAGGAAATGGTCGGTCGAGGCGGCGGGAAGCACGGCGAGCGGGAAGCCCGATATCTCGACCGGCCTGCCGTCGGCGCGGTCGGCTCGGAGCGTTCCCAGATCGCGCCAACCGAGGCGCATGGCCCCCTCAGAGCTTGGGCGGCGGATAGTACGGCCGATCGCCCAGAGCCTGCACGCGTTTCCAGAAATCGGGGCCGGAGGCCTTGCCGACCTCGTCGAGGTCGGCGGCCTGGCGCCACATGCTCCACGAGTCCGGATGCAGTTCGCTCGCGATGTTCATCTGGCGATCACCCTCGACCGCATTGCCGTGAGCGCGCAGCCATACGCCCAGCCGGAAGCGGGCGCGCGCTTCGGCGATCTCGTCCGTCACCTTGGGGAGGCCGGCGCGGGCGGCATCGGTCGCAAGCGCATGCTTGCCGTCGTTGACCCAGGCGCGCACGGCATCGAGATAGGCTTGGCGGGCGGCCAGCCGTGCCGCCTGGTCCTCCGCCGACATGGTGCGTGTCTTGAGGTCCATGCGCCGGAAATGGTCAGTCGAACCGGCGGTCTCCGGCGGCCGCACGATGGTGCCACGCTCATCGATCCAGATCGCCTGCGGCACATTGACGAGGTTGTAGAGGTCGCCGAGGCGGTGCTCGACGTCGATCAGCTGCCAATAGGTCGACTTGGCCTGCTCGATCCACGACCGCGCATGCTCGGCGCCGCGGCTTTCCTCGGCCACGGCCACGACCATGAAGCCCTTGTCCTTCAGCTCGTCATAGAGGGACTGCCACACGGGCAAGTCTAGGCGGCAGCCTCACCAACTGGCCCAGGTCGCGACAAAGACCTTCTTGCCGCGCAGTTGCGACAGCGAGCGCTGAACGCCATCGATGTCGGGCAAGGTGAAGTCGGGCGCCTGCAGTCCCTCGAGCGCCGCATTGCGCTCGTCGGCCGGCGCACCCAGCACCCACACATCGCCTTCGTCGCTGCCGACTACCGGGGCGCCGAGCTTCCTCCAGAAGGCCTCGACATCGACGTCGGCATCCTTCACGGCGCTCGCCGGCAGGGGCACGCAACGTTCGGCGAGGCACATGCCCTCGGGCTTCAACGTCCAGCCGGTGATGCGCTCGGCATCGACGGCGCTCATCCAGAGGCCGTCGCGGGCGGCGACCTCGTGTTCGCCGGTCGGCGTAAGGATGACGGTCACGGTGCCTCCTTGGCTCACTTGGGAACGGAGATCGTGGTTTCCTTGGACGTGATGAACTCGAGCAGCACCGGCACGCCCTTCTGGGTCTGCTCGATGCCGCGCTTGATCGCCGCCACGATGTCCTCGGGCTTGGTGACACGTTCGCCGTAGCCGCCGAACGCACGCGCCATGGCGGCGTAGTCGCCCGAGATGTCGGTCGAGCGGTACTTCTCGGTCGACACCTTCATGATGTGCAGCTCGATCGCCATCGAGAAATTGTTGAGCAGCACCGACATGATGGGGATGCGCTCGCGCACCGCCGTCTCGAAATCCATGCCGGTGAAGCCGATCGCCGCGTCGCCCCAGACGTTGATGCAGAGCTTGTCGGGACAGGCGAGCTTGGCGCCCATCGCCAGGCCGAGCCCATAGCCGAGCTGGGTGGTCTTGCCCCAGCCGATGTAGGTATGCGGCGCGGTCGTGCGCCAAAATGGCGACAGCTGATCGCGCGGGCTGCCGGCATCGTGGGTGATGATGGTGTTGGCGATGTCGACGGTGCGCTGCAGATCCCACAGCACGCGATAGGGATTGAGCGGCGCTTCGTTGCTGGAAAGCTTGGGCATCCACTCCTTGAGCCACTCGTCGCTCACCGCCTTGATCTCGGCCGCGACCGGGCCGGCATCGCGCTTGGTCGCGCCAAGCGCTTTGCAGGCGGCGATCAGCGCCAAAAGCGTCAGCTTGGCGTCGCCGACCAACCCGTGCTTGATCGGCACGTCCTTGTTGAGGTGGGCCGGGTCGAGCGTGGCATGGATGATCGTCTTGCCCTTCGGCATGGCGATGCCGAAGTTGGTCTCGGTGAACGAGCAACCGATGCCCAGGATCACGTCAGACTGATCGAGGAACTGGCGGACCGCCTTGGGGTAAGCGCGGCCGCCCGATCCCAGCGACAAGGGATGGGTCTCGTCGAAGCAGCTCTTGCCCTGCAGGCTGGTGCAGACCGGGATGGCGAGCAGCTCGCCGAGCTCCTTCAGCTCGGCATAGGCTTCGGCCCAGTGCACGCCCTGACCGGCATAGATCACCGGCCGGCGCGCCGCCATCAGCACCTTGGCCGCTTCCGTCACCGCCGCGCCATCGGGCGCGTAGCGCGTGACGACCACCGGCTCGTAGCCCAGCGGCTCGGGCGCATCCTCGGCATAGGCGTCGGCCGGCAGCTCGACGATGACCGGCGAGCCGCGGCCATTGCGCAGCAGGCTGAAGGCGCGGCGCATGATGTTGGCGACTTCCTTGCCGCTGGTGATCGGCTCGCAATGCTTGGCGACGTGGGCCAGCGCCAGGGTCGAATTGAAGTTCGGCGGCACGTGGGCGATGCGCCGCGGATAGCCCTGCGGGATCACCAGCAAGGGCACCGATTCGCCGAACGCCTGGGCGACGCCGCCATAGGCATTCTCCGAGCCGGGGCCGTTTTGCATGCAGAACACGCCCATCTTGCGGCCCTTGGTCAACCGCGACATGGCGTCCGCCATGTGCAGGCCGATGCGCTCCTGGCGCACGATGATGGGCCGGATGTCGACGGCGGCGCAGGCCTCGATGAGATGGTTCACCGGATAGGCGAAGAGGTATTCGACGCCCTCCTTCTTGAGAATGTCGGCAACCGCCGGTCCGGTCTTCATCATGATCCTCCCTCATGATCGGAGCGCGGACCTCGAAGTCCGCGCTCCGAAGATTACTTGTTCAGCTCCTTCATCGCGCTGTCGAGGCCACCCAGCGTCAAGGGAAACATGCGGTTTGAGCTGAGTTGCTGCAGAAGCTGGATCGACGGCGTGTAGCTCCAGTGCCGCTCCGGCACCGGGTTGAGCCACACCATGCTGCGATAAGTGTCGGCCATGCGTTGAATCCAGACCTGGCCCGCCTCCTCGTTCCAATGCTCGACCGAGCCGCCGGGGTAGGCGATCTCGTAAGGACTCATCGAGGCATCGCCGACGAAGATGATCTTGTAGTCGGGCGGGAAGGTGTTCAGCAGTTGCGCCGTCGGATAGGTGTCGACGTGGCGGCGGCGATTGTCCTTCCACAGCTTCTCGTACAGGCAATTGTGGAAGTAGAAGAATTCGAGGTGCTTGAACTCCGAGCGCGCCGCCGAGAACAGCTCCTCGCAGACGCGGATATGGGCGTCCATCGAGCCGCCGATGTCGAACAGCAGCAGCAGCTTCACCTTGTTGCGCCGCTCGGGGATCATCTTGATGTCGAGATAGCCGGCGTTGCGCGCCGTCGAGCGGATGGTGTCGGGCATGTCGAGCTCGACCTCGGCACCCTCGCGCGCGAACTTGCGCAGCCGGCGCAGCGCGATCTTGATGTTGCGCGTGCCGATCTCGACCGTGTCGTCGAGGTTCTTGTACTCGCGCTTGTCCCATACCTTGACGGCACGGCCCTCGCGATTCTTGTCCTGGCCGATCCGCACGCCTTCCGGATTGTAGCCGTAGGCGCCGAACGGCGAGGTACCGGCGGTGCCGATCCACTTGCTGCCGCCCTGATGGCGCTTCTGCTGCTCCTCGAGACGCTTCTTCAGCGTCTCCATCAGCTTCTCCCAGCCGCCCATCGCCTCGATCTGCTTCTTCTCCTCCTCGGTCAGCAGCTTCTCGGCGAGCTTACGCAGCCATTCCTCGGGAATCTCCGCCGTCGCGCCCTCGGCCGACAGCGCCTCCAATCCCTTGAAGACGTGGCCGAACACGCGATCGAACTTGTCGAGATTGCGCTCGTCCTTCACCAGCACCGAGCGCGACAGATAGTAGAAGTCGTCGACGCTGTACTCGGCGACACCCTTGTCCATCGCCTCCATCAGCGCCAGGTACTCCTTGATGGAGACCGGCACCTTGGCCTGGCGCAGCTCGAGGAAGAAGTTGGCGAACATGGGATGATCCTTCGCTAGGCTCCGGACGACCGCTTCGCTGTCACTGCCGCTGCTCGCGCCGCGCCATGAAGGCCAGTCGCTCGAACAGATGCACATCCTGCTCGTTCTTGAGCAACGCGCCATGCAGCGGCGGGATCAGCTGCTTGGAATCCTTGGAGCGCAGCGCCTCGGGCGGCATGTCCTCGACCATTAGCAGCTTCAACCAGTCGAGCAGCTCGGAGGTCGAGGGCTTCTTCTTCAGCCCCGGCACGTCGCGGATGTCGTAGAAGATGTTCAGCGCCTCGCGCAGCAGGTTGCGCTGCAGATCGGGAAAATGGACATCCACGATCTGGGTCATAATCTCGCGATCGGGGAAGCGGATGTAGTGGAAGAAGCAGCGGCGCAGGAAGGCGTCGGGCAGCTCCTTCTCGTTGTTGGATGTGATCATCACCACCGGCCGCTGGCTGGCCTTCACGACTTCCTGCGTCTCGTAGACATAGAACTCCATGCGGTCGAGCTCGAGCAGGAGATCGTTGGGGAACTCGATGTCGGCCTTGTCGATCTCATCGATCAACAGCACCGGCCGCTGCTCCGAGGTGAAGGCGTCCCACAGCTTGCCGCGCTTGATGTAGTTCTTGATGTCCTTGACGCGGCCGTCGCCGAGCTGGCTGTCGCGCAGGCGCGATACGGCATCGTACTCGTAGAGGCCCTGCTGCGCCTTGGTCGTCGACTTGATGTGCCATTCGATCAAGGGGGCGCCGATCGCCTTGGCGACTTCATGCGCCAGCACGGTCTTGCCGGTGCCGGGCTCGCCTTTGATCAGCAGTGGCCGCTGCAACGCGATCGCCGCATTCACGGCGACGCGCAGGTCGTCGCTGGCTACGTAGGAGTCGGTACCGGTAAATTTCATAGTGCAAAATCCGAGTTTCACGTGGGCTCACCTCACCCTAGGGGCGCCCTACCCCCCGAGCAAGGCCGCCACCGCAGATCAGCCCAACCGGACGCAGAAGTAGACGATCGCCGCCGCCGCGATCAGCAGCGACACAGCAAGTCGCGGCGAGGCGAAGCGCAACGTCGGCGCAGGCTTGCCGGCTTGGGCGACGTCGGCCAATGGCTTGCGACCGGTGAACATGGCGCCGATCAGGTTCTGCCGTTTCCAAACCAGATAGGTGACAGCGGCCAGCACATGCAGCGCCACCAAGCAGATCA
>VGCQ01000262.1 GCA_016870055.1 Alphaproteobacteria bacterium
GACACGGTGATCACGCGCCAACCGCCGGCACTGAATTTCTTCACGGTGGCATGTCCGATGCCGCGGCTGGCGCCGGTCAGCACCAGAGTCCGTGCGTTGTCGTGCAGGGTTGCGGGGTTCATGATGGGCGATCCTACTCCGCCTTGGCGACGATGGCGCGGCAGATATGGTGAGCGGCTCGGCGAACCATAAGAAGTGGGCCGCGACAGGCTGCGGCACGATCTATTGTATGCTCTAGTAAAAAAGTCACTGCGGCATATAACTCATTGTGATTGAAACATTTTTCTTGAACGAATCGCGGCTGTGTTTTACCGTCGTGACGGCTCGGCCCGCCATTTTGGGCCACCAGCCGTGTTTTTGATGAAGCCATTTGAGAGGTCCGGATGCCGGACGACCGTCGGGCGCAGAGCCCAACTCCTGTTCTTCGCACGCGACCTGCCACCATGCTGACGGCCATCGGCCTTTGCCTGTTCATCATGGTCATGCAGCTCATCCCGGAGTTCCGTGAGGGCGGGCTGATGCGCCTGCCCGCCACGACCGCAGCCGTCGCGCAGTAACCTCGCGGGCGCTTGTGCGCCCGGCACAGAACGCGCATCAAGGGGCGAGGTGAGGTCGCGCGCGCCCATGTCCCCCGACAATGTCCAAGCCTTGCCGGTCGGCACGCGTCTCGGTGACTATCGGCTCGACGCCATGATCGGTCACGGCGGCTTCGGCATCACCTATCGCGCCTTCGATACCCAGCTCGCCAAATTCGTCGCCATCAAGGAGTACATGCCGATCGAGTTCGCCGTGCGCGGCGCCGACGGCAAGGTGGTGCCGCGCGGCACGCGTTTCACCGAGGATTTCGCCTGGGGTCGCGAGCGCTTTCTCGACGAGGCGCGTGCGCTGGCCCGCTTCCGTCATCCACACATCGTGCCGGTGCTGCGCTACTTCGAGGCCAACGGCACGGCCTACACCGTCATGGAATTCGAGGACGGCAGGAGCGTGGGCGAGCTCCTGCGCGGGCCGAGCGGCCGGTTGCCAGTGGACGACGTGCGACGCCTGGCCGACGGGCTGGTGGACGGCCTGGCCGCCGTTCATGCCCAGGGCTTTCTTCATCGCGACATCAAGCCGTCGAACGTCATCATCCGGCGTGACGGCGTGCCGGTACTGATCGATTTCGGCGCGGCGCGGCAGGCGATGGGCGCGCGCACGCGCACACTCACCGGCATTCTGACGCCGCGCTATGCGCCGATCGAGCAGTACGCCCTCGACGGCAAGCAGGGGCCGTGGAGCGACATCTATTCGGCCGCCGCCGTGCTTCACCACGCGATCGCCGGTGAAGCGCCGCCCGATGCGGCGGCGCGTGTCGGCAGCGATCCCTATCGTCCATTGGCGACGGCCCGGCACGATCATTTCGAGCCGGCCTTCCTTGAGGCGATCGACTGCGCTTTGGCCTTCGCGCCGGTCGACCGCCCGCAAAACGTGCAGGCGTGGTCCGAGCTGTTTGGCGCGTCGCTTTCGAAAGTGGGCGACGCGCCGACGCAACGCATGACGACCATGGCGACGACGCCCCGGCTGGGCGGCGCGAGCCGTGAGCGCGACGAGCCGACAATTCCACCGCCGATGCCGGGTCGGCGGTGGCGTGTCGCGATCTGGCTCCTGCTCGCAATGGTCATCGTCGTGGTCGTGGCGGCGTGGCACTTCAAGCCGGCGTTGCAGGCCTTGCTTGCCGGCCAGGAGCCGACTCCGCTATCGACGGCATCGGCGCCGCCAGTCGCTCCATCGAACCCGACGCCGTTGCCGCCACCGACATCCCGACCGGCTCCCTCGCCTCCGTCGGACACGGCCTTGATCGAGCAGGCCGAGCGCGCCGCCTTGTCGGCCCGCGCTCTGCTCGAGCGGGCTGATGAAGCGGCAACGGCGGCGCGCGCCATGGCGAGTGAAGCGCGTATCGTGGCGGCGCGCGCCGGCCAGCCGGACCTGCAGAGTGCGGAGCGGTTGGCGCTCGACGGCGGCGCGACCTATGTCGGGCAGGTGTCGGACGGCAAGCGCCAGGGCCTGGGCGTGACCGAACTTGCAAATGGCGAGCGACAGGCCGGCGACTGGAGCCAGGATCGCTTGAACGGCCTCGGCATCGTCCGGTTCGAAGACGACACGCGCTATGCCGGGCAGTGGCGCGATGGTCAGCCGGCCGGCCTCGGCGTCCGCGAGAAGCCCGGCGTCAGCCGCGCCGAGGGCAACTTCGCCGACGGCCGCCTCGAGGGTCTCGGCGTGCGCCGATCGCTCGTGGCGCCGATCGTCACGCAGGCGGGTGAATTCCGCGACGATCGACTGGAAGGTCTGGCCGTCGAGACGGTCGGCGAGCAACGCTACGAAGGTGGCTTCCGCGCCGGGCTGCGCCATGGCTTCGGCCAGATCACCGGAACGGACGGCAAGGTGCAGTCGGGGCGTTGGCAGGACGGGAAGCTCGTCGACGCAGGGCCGTGAGCACCGATCCACCTTCTTGATGCGTGGTCACAGTCGGACTGAAGCGCTGACAATTTCGCTTTGTGTCGAGAATCGGTCTCTGATAAGGAGGCTTGTGACAAAAATGCAACAGATGGGGCAGGGATGCGGAGCGTTGTCGTAAGTCTCGCCATCACGCTGGCCCTGGCCGGCACGAGCTACGCTCAGAACAATCCCGCCGGCTCGATCACCCCCGAGGTGCTGCGCGGCACGTCGGCCGATACATCGACTGGCAGCAACAGCAAGAAAGCCTCCGCGCCGGCTGCCGCCAACACCCCCAATGTCGTGCGGCCACCCGCGCAACGCGCTGCGGCCTCTCGCTCCGCCCAGCGCCCGCAGGCCCAGCCGCGCACGACCACGCCTGAAAGCCTGCGCGGCTCGCGCTATGGCGGCTTCGCGCCGGCGCCGGCCGGCCCGCCGCCGCAGCTCGACACGACTAGTCCGCGCGCGCTGAGTTTGGTCAATTTCAACACTCAGGAAGTGCTCACCGTCACCTATTGGTCGCACGGCGCCTATCACCGCACCGCGCTCGACCAGCTCAACTATTTCCTGCGCGATTCGCGAGACAACGCGTTGACGGAAATGGACCCGCTGCTGTTCGACGTGCTGTGGCACACCACGCAGATCGTGGGCTACGCGGGCTCGATCGAAGTGCTGTCGGCCTACCGCTCGCCTTCGACCAACGCCTGGCTTGCCAGTGTCAGCCGCGGCGTGGCGCGCGACAGCCAGCACATGAACGGCAATGCCATGGATGTGCACTTCCCCGGCGTGCCGGTCCACCGCATCGGCCAGGCCGCCTATTCGCTCGGCATGGGTGGCGTCGGCTTCTACCCGCGCTCGGGTTTCGTCCATCTCGACACCGGCCTCGTCCGCTACTGGTAAAGCGATGGCGCGCATCGAGATCGTCGAAGGCGACATCACGCGCCTCGACGTCGATGTCACCGTCAACGCTGCCAACGAAAGCCTTCTAGGCGGCGGTGGCGTCGACGGCGCCATCCATCGCGCCGCCGGCCCCGAGCTTCTCGCCGAATGCCGCACCCTGGGCGGCTGCCCGACGGGCGAGGCCAAGATCACCAAGGGCTATCGCCTCGCGGCGCGTCACGTCATCCATACCGTCGGCCCGATCTGGCGCGGCGGCATGGCCGGCGAGCCGGAGCTCCTGGCGCGGTGCTATCGCAACAGCCTGGCGCTGGCCGAGCGGCACGGGCTGACCAGCATTGCCTTCCCGGCGATCTCGACCGGTGTCTATGGCTACCCCAAGGACCAGGCGACCGAGATCGCGGTGCGGGAAGTGCGGGCATTCGCCGCGTCCCGCCGTGTCGTCTTCTGCTGCTTCGGCGCCGAGATGACGGCGCTCTATCGCGCCATCACTGCCCGAACCGCTTTGCCGTCTTGAGGTAGTCGAGTTCGTCGGCCGTGCTGGCGCGGCCCAGCACCTCGTTGCGGTGGGGAAAGCGGCCGAAGCGGACGATGACGTCGCGATGCCCGGCCGCATGCGTCATCAGCGCCTCGTCCTCCAAGGCGGCGAACAGCGTGCAGCAGGTCTCCTGGTCGGCGAGCTGCTCGCTGTGCTGGAACGGCATGTAGAAGAAGAGCCGCATCGTCTTGTTGAAGGCGGCGGGATAGAAGCGCGCCACTGCCAGGCGCGCCGTCGCCAACGCCTTGGCATCACCGGCGAAGGCACGCGCCGAGCGGCGATGCATGTTGCGCGAGAACTGATCGCACAACAGGATCAGCGCCAGCGCCCCGTCGGGCGATTGCCGCCAGGAATCGAGCGCCCCCTCGACGGCGCGGTCGAACAAGTCGGCAAAACGCGCGCGGACCTCGGCATCGAACTCGGGCGGTCCAGCCCACCAGATCTCGCGCGGCTTGCCGTGGTCGGGATGGCCGAGCGGCAGGAACCAGAAATCGAGGATGTCGCGGATGGACGAGGCGGCGGTCATGCGGCTTAGATAGGCGCCGTTCGCACCAGCGTCGAGGAGGTAGGGGTGGGTAAGGTCAAGAACATCCTGTTCATCATGTGCGATCAGCTGCGCGCCGATCACCTGTCGTGCGCCGGTCATCCGCACCTGAAGACGCCGGCGATCGACGGACTCGCCGCCAAAGGCGTGCGTTTTCCGCGTGCCTATGTGCAGTCCGGCGTGTGCGGTCCCTCGCGCATGAGCTACTACACCGGCCGCTACATGGTCTCGCACGGCGCCACCTGGAATCGCGTGCCGCTGTCGCTGCGTGAGAGGACCATCGGCGACTACCTGCGGCCGGCCGGCTGGCGCGTGGCGCTCGCCGGCAAGACCCATGTGCTGCCCGACCTCGATGGGCTGGCGCGCTACGGCATCGAGGGCGGCTCGGCAATCGCCGCCCTGATGCGCGCCGGTCGCTTCGAGGAGCTCGACCGTTACGACGGCCACTCGCCGCCGGGGGAGGAGAGCGGCTATGCCGCCTACCTGCGCGCCCAGGGCTACAACTCCGATGATCCGTGGAGCGACTACGTGATCTCGGCCAACGGACCCGACGGGCCATTGTCGGGCTGGCACATGCGCAACGTCCATCTGCCGGCGCGCGTCGCCGAGGCGCACTCGGAGACTGCCTACATGACGCGCGAGGCCATGCGCTTCGTCTCGGACATGGGCGAGCAGCCGTGGTTTCTGCACCTCTCCTACGTCAAGCCGCATTGGCCCTACATGGCGCCCGCGCCGTACCACGATATGTACGGGCCGGAGCACTGCCTGCCGCTCAACCGCGACGATCGCGAGCTGGCGAACCGGCATCCCGTGCTCGCCGCCTACCGCAAGCACGAAGAGTCGATCTCCTTCCAACGCCCCGAAGCGCCCGGCATCGTGCGGCCGGCCTATATGGGCTTGGTCCGCCAGCTCGACGACTGGCTTGGCCGGCTGTTCGATCATCTGAAGAAACTCGGACGCTTCGACGATACGCTGATCCTCTTCACCTCCGACCATGGCGACTTCCTGGGCGACCATTGGCTGGGCGAGAAGGAGATGTTTTACGAGGAGGCGCAGCGCGTGCCCTTCATCGTCTACGATCCCGATCCTGCGGCCGACGCCACCCGCGGCACGGTCGACGATCGCTTCGTCGAGGCGGTCGATGTCGTGCCGACCTGTCTCGCAGCCGTCGGCCAGCCCGCCCACGAGCACCTGGTCGAGGGCCGTTCGCTCTTGCCGTTGCTGCGCGGCGGCACGGTCGACGCTTGGCGCGACTCGGTGTTCTCCGAGCTCGACTACTCCTTCCGCGAGGCGCGGCTGATGCTGAAGCGCGGTCCGCGCGACTGCCGCGCCATGATGGTGCGCACCGACCGCTGGAAGTACGTGTGGTGGCAGGGCTTCGAACCGATGCTCTACGATCTCGCCAACGACCCGCGTGAGCTGGTCGACCTCGGCGCCGACGCCGCCTGTGCCGCCGTGCGCCGCGAGATGGAAGAGCGGCTGGCCGCCTGGCTCAAGGCGCGCAAGACGCGCGTGACGGTGGACGACGCCTATGTCGAGGCGCGCACGGCCAAGCACAAGCAACACGGCATCTTCTTCGGCGTTTGGTGAGGCGCCGGGAGGCAAAGTCGGAGCCATCGCGGTCGGCCCTGGGATTCGCCACGGGATGTGCTAGTGACCATCGAGGGGCGGTGGTGATGGTCAAATCCATTCTGGCGATTTCCGAGGGCGGGCCGGACGCGGTGATGTCGTTTCGCTTGGCCGCGCGCATCGCCGTGATGTTCGACGGCACGGTCGATGCCGTCCACTTCTCCGAGACCGGCGCGCACGACGCCGATATCGCCGTCCAGTCGCTGCCGTTTCTCAAGACCTTGTCCGAGGAGAGATACAAGGCGCGGCGGCTGGAATCGCAGCGCGCCTACAGCGAGCTGGTGGCACCGCTGCCCGGCGCCACCTTCACCGGCGAGGAGGGGCTGACGCGCGAGCAGCTCGTGCAGCGCGGACGCCATGCCAGCCTGGTGGTGATCGGCCGGCCCGGCGCCGACGAGGAGAACATCTCGCCCGAGACGGTGAAGGCCGCGATCTACGACTGCGCCCGGCCGGTCGTCATCGCGCCGCCCGAGCCCAAGCCGACCCCGATGGCGTCGGTCGTCGTCGCCTGGAACGGCAGCGCCCAGGCGGCGCGTGCCGTCGGCTCGGCGTTGCCGTTCCTGAAGCGGGCGGCATGGGTGACGATCGTCGTGGTCGATGCCGCCCCCGACGAAGTCGACGCCCCTCGCCTCGTGCGCTACCTCGGCCGGCATGGCATCGAGGCTGCGGTCGATCAGGTCACCTCCCACGCTCTGACCGGCCGCGGCCGTGGCCGTGCCTTGCTGGCCCATGTCGGGGACAAGGGTGCCGATCTTCTGGTAATGGGCGCCTATGGCCACGGCGAGCTGTCCAACTTTCTGGGCCTCGGCGGCGCCACGGCCAAGGTGATTGCGTCCTGCTCCGTCCCGCTTGTGCTGGCACACTGAAGGAGAAGCCGATGAAGACCGTCCAATCGATGCTCGATGAAGCCAACGCCGCGGTGCCGCGCATCGGCATCGAGGAAGCCAAGAAGCTGGTCGGTCGCGCCG
>VGCQ01000263.1 GCA_016870055.1 Alphaproteobacteria bacterium
CGATGCACCGGGTCGTCTCGGCGCAACCGGGCAAAGGGCTCGCGCCAGGAATCGGCGCGGTAGAGGTGGGGGTCGCTGACGTCGGCGAAGGGGTCGATATGCAATCGGGCGGGCGCAGCCATGCGGCAAAGCCGCCCGCCGACAGCGCCCGAGTCAAGCTGTTTCGTCGCAACCCGACGCCGATTGGCGCGTTGACAGCTGCAGGGCGGGAGCGCAAACCGTCGCGCCGCCGCCCCTTCAGGCGGCGTTCGACCTTATGGCTTCAGACAGTACCAGCCCGTCGACCGCTACCGACGTCGCCGCCAACCACCACACCAAGGCGAGCACCGCCCTGATCGTCGGTGCACTAGGCGTGGTGTTCGGCGACATCGGCACCAGCCCGCTCTACGCCCTGCGCGAGACCTTCATGTACTACAACAGCCTGGCGCCGACGCCGGAGCATGTGCTGGGTGTGCTGTCGACCCTGTTCTGGGCGGTGACGCTCACCGTCACCATCAAATACGTCACCCTGATCATGCGGGCCGACAACAAGGGCGAAGGCGGCGTGCTGGCGCTGGCGACACTCGCCACACACGGGCTGAACGGCAAAGGCCGCAAGGTGCGCATGGCGATCACCATGCTGGCCGTGATCGGGCTGGCCTTGTTCTACGGCGACGCCATCATCACGCCCGCCATCTCGGTGATGAGCGCCGTCGAGGGCCTGTCGGCGATAACGCCGGGTTTCGAACCGCTGGTCGTCCCCCTGGCGCTGGTCATCCTGGTCGGCCTGTTCCTGTTGCAGGCCCGCGGCACGGCCGATGTCGGCCGCCTATTCGGCCCGGTCATGCTGGTGTGGTTCCTGGTGCTGGGCGTGCTCGGCGCCTGGCAGATCGCCAAGAACCCCTCGGTCCTGTGGGCGATCAATCCGCTGTACGCGGTCGACCTGATCGCCGATCAGGGGTTGGGTATCTTCCTCGCCTTCGGCACGATCGTACTGGCCGTTACCGGCGCCGAAGCGCTCTATGCCGACATGGGCCACTTCGGCCGCCGGCCGATCCGCACCGCCTGGCTGTCGCTGGTCATGCCCGGCCTGCTGCTGAACTATTTCGGGCAGGGCGCACTGATCATCGAAGATCCCTCGCGTGTGCGGCAGGTGTTCTTCGAGCTGGTGCCGCAGGACTTCATCATCTTCCTGGTCGTGCTTTCCACGCTGGCCACCGTGATCGCCTCGCAGGCAGTGATCACCGGAGTGTTCTCGCTGACGCGCCAAGCGATCCAGCTCGGCTACCTGCCGCGCATGACCATCCGGCACACGTCGGAGACGGCGATCGGCCAGATCTACATCCCCCGCGTCAACTGGATCCTGATGGCCGGCGTCGTGGCCTTGGTGGTGGGCTTCGGCTCGTCGGGCGCGCTGGCCGGCGCCTACGGCCTGGCGGTCACCGGCGCCATGCTGGTCGATGCGGCACTCGCCATGGCGGTCGCCATCCTGGTATGGCGCTGGCGCTGGCCGGTTGCGGCGCTGGTGTTCGGCCTGCTGGCGATACCCGATCTCACCTTCTTCATCGCCAACGCTTTGAAGATCCCGGACGGCGGCTGGCTGCCGCTGGTGGTGGCGTTGTTCGTCTACTTCACCATCACCACCTGGCGCTTGGGACGACGCCTGGTCGCCACCGAGATGAGCGAGGGCACCCTGCCGTTGCGCCAGTTTCTGGGGCGCATGGAGCGCGCGCCCGACCGAGTGGCCGGCACCGCGGTATTCCTGACCGCCGACGCCAGCCACACGCCGGCCGCCTTCCTGCACAATCTCAAGCACAACAAGGTGCTGCACGAACGCATCATCATGCTGCAGGTCGACACGGTCGACGTACCGCGCGTGGCGCCTGCCAACCGTGTCGAGGTCGAGCGCCTGGGCAAGGGCTTCTACGCCGTGATCGCCCACTACGGCTTCACCGAGCAGCCGGACGTACCCGAGGCGCTGCGCGCCTGCCGGCCACACGGCATCGCCTACGACGAGATGGAGACCAGCTTCTTCCTGGGTCGCGAAACCCTGGTGCCCAGCCAACACTCGAAACTCGGCCGTTGGCGGCGCGACTGGTTCATCTCGCTCTCCCATTCGGCTTCGGCGACCAAGACCTTCTTCCGCATCCCGCCGAACCGTGCCATCGAGCTGGGCAACCAGGTCCAGATCTAGCGCAAGGCCGGCCGAATGCCCCGAACGACGCTCCTCCTGCTGCCCGGCCTGCTCAACACGCGGCGGCTGTTCGAGCGGCAGATCGCAGACCTGGCCGGCATCGCCGACTGCGTCGTCCCCGAGCTGTGGCATCACGAGTCGATCGGCGCCATGGCCGACGCAGCGCTCGCCCTGGCGCCGCAGCGTTTCGCGCTGGCCGGCTTCTCGATGGGTGGCTACGTCGCCTTCGAGATCATGCGTCGGGCCCGCGAGCGGGTGGAGCGACTGGCGCTGATCGACACCCAGGCGGGCCCCGACGCGCCGGAGGCGACGGCCCGGCGGCACGGCCTCCTGGCGCAGACCAAGATCGGCCGCTTCCACGGCGTGCAGCGCTCGCTGCTGCCGCAGCTCGTTCACCAACGCCACATCGACGACGCGACGATCACGCAGCCCATCTTCGACATGGCCCAGGAGGTCGGTGCCGACGGTTTCGAGCGCGAGCAGCGGGCGATCATCGCCCGGCCGGACAGCCGTCACATGTTGGTCGACATCGACGTGCCGACGGTGGTGGTCGTCGGCCGCCAGGACCAGGCGACGCCGTTGCCGCGGTCGCAGGAGATGGCCGCCGACATCGCGACCTCGCGCCTGGTGGTGATCGAGGAATGCGGCCATATGAGTCCGCTCGAGAAGCCCGAGGAAGTCAACGCCGCCCTGAGGAGATGGCTCGCCGAATGAACACGGTCTATGCCCGCGAGGATTGGCTCGGCGCCGACGAATATATCGACGTGGTCGCCAAATCCGGCCTCAACCGGCCGATCGGCGATCGCGGCCGCGTCGAGCGCATGCTGGCCCACGCCAACCTGATCGTGACGGCGCGCCAGGACGGCCGGCTGGTCGGCTTCGCGCGCTCGCTGACCGACTTCTGTTTCTGCTGCTACCTTTCCGACCTCGCGGTCGACCGCGCCTGCCAGGGCCAGGGCATCGGCAAGCGGCTGATCGAGGAAACGCGGGCGCAGGCCGGCGGCGCGCAGACCACGACGCTGCTGCTGTCGGCGCCGACCGCGATGAGCTTCTACCAAGGCATCAAGATGCCTCAGGCCGACAACTGCTTCGTCTACCGCCGACAGCGCTGAACGACGGCTACTCGGTCAGCGGCGCTGGGCCTCGACGGCGCGCTGATACTGCTGGGCGAAGCCCGCCAGCGTGTTGGTCAGGGGGCCGGCCATGCCGTCGGCCTGGGTCGAGAACTGGACCGTGATGGACGAGCCCTTGAGCATGGTCTGCAGCAGCTCGGCCGACTTGGCCTGGGTGTAGGAGCAGGCGCCGCCGGTGCAGATGTTGGTCGACACGAACGGCCAGTTGTCGACCTGCAGACTGGCGCTCTGGCCCATGCCGTCGGCCACCACCGTGAGGGTGGTGTAGGCTGCCGAATAGCTCACGATCAGGAAGGTGCCCAGGAGATTGTTGGGCCCGCCATCGATCATCGCCGACGCGGTGCAGTCCTTGCCGCGTTCGTAGTTGCAGTTCATCACCCACTGGTTGGGCGGCTGGTTCTGGCCCGGCAGCCTCTGGGCGGACGCCGACGATACGGCGAGGACGAGGCCCAAGGCGGCAATGATGGATCGCTTCATGTCCCTGTCTCACACAGTCTTGCACAATCGCAGCGTATCAGATCATCGCATCGTCGCCGAGAGCGATCCGCGCGCATGATCACCCGGAGTTCGGGTCGGGAGACTAAGACGCCGCGACGTCGCCGACCACGCGCACGCGCACGCGCACCGAGTTGCCGGGCAAGTAGGCGAGCGGCATGTCCTCGCTTTCGATGGTGCTGAGCGTCTTGCGGTCGGCGCCGGCCGCCACGGCGCGATCATTGGCGATGCCCTGGGCGGCGGCGATGGCGTCGGGCCGCGCCATGTCCTTGAAGATCTGATCGCATTCGCCCGAGACCTGGGCGATCGCCGCACCGACGGCATTGGCGCAGTCGCCGTGCTCGACATGGATGACCTGCGACACGCCGGCGAGCTTGTCGGGGATCAGAAAGGCGCCGCCGCCGACGGCGATCAGCGGCACGTCGCCCGCCTCGGTCTTCATGCGGTCGATCGCCTCCTCGGCCATGCGCGCGGCCTCGGCGAACACCTTCTCGCAAGTCGCGGCGCCGAGATGGGCGACCTTGGCCTTGTCGCCGAGCGCCAGCCGGCCACTGGCGACGGCCACGTCGGTCGTCGTGAGCTGCCTGCCGCCGAAGGCGATGCCGTCGCGCAACAGGCGATAACCGACCGACAACGGCCCGACCTTGAGCGGATCGAGGGAAACATGGCTGCCGCCCCCCAAGCCGATCGACAGCAGATCGGGCATGCGGAACAGCGTGCGCACGCCGCCCACCTTGACCACGGAATTGGCCTCGCGCGGGAAGCCGTGCTTGAGCTGGCCCACGTCGGTGGTCGTGCCGCCGACATCGATCACCATGGCGTCGGCGAGGCCCGACAGGTAGGCCGCCCCGCGCATGGAGTTGGTGGCGCCCGAGGCGAAGGAGTAGACCGGCAGGCGCCGCGCCTGGTGGGCTTCGGCCACCGTGCCGTCGTTCTGGGTGATGTAGAGCGGCGCCGCGATCCCCGAATCGGCGATCGCCTTCTCGAACGCGGCGATGGTGTCGCGCGCCAGATCGGCCAAGGCGGCGTTCAGAAGCCCGGCATTCTCTCGCTCCAGCAGGCCGATGCGGCCGAGGTCGGAGGAACAGGTGATGGTGGCATCCGGCAGCACCGCCGCGACCAGCTCGGCGGCGCGCTTCTCGTGGCCGGGATCGAGCGGCGAGAAGATCGCGGAAATGGCGACCGACCGGAGCCTCTTGGCCTTCATCTGCTGCGCCGCCTGGGTGACGGCGGCCTCGTCGAGCGGCATGAACAGCCGGCCGTCATATTCGTGGCCACCTTCGACCATCCACACGCCGCCGCGCACCAGGTCGGCGAGATCCTCGGGCCAGTCGCAGAACGGCGGCAACGACGCAGAGGCCGGCATGCCGAGCCTGAGCGCCGCAACCTTGGTGAGATGCCGGCGCTGGATCACGGCATTGATGAAATGCGTGGTGCCGATCATCACGCCGTCGATGCGCTTGGCCGCGAGCACACCGGTCGCGCCCAGGCTCTTGAGCGAGTCCAGAATGCCGGTGGTGACGTCCTCGCTGGTCGGCGCCTTCACGGCGCGCACCACCTTGCCGTCCTCGATCAGGACGGCATCGGTGTTGGTGCCGCCCACGTCAATGCCAATGCGTTTCATGAGTCGAACACGCTCCTGAAGTCGAGATCGTAGCCGAAGGCGCGCGGACCGACATGATCCAGTCCACGTGGCGTCAGAAAGATCGGCGGCGCCTTGAGCGCGATCACCGTGACGCGCTGGCCGTAGCGGATGGTCTCGCTGCCGACCGCCTCGCCGGACACCGAATCGAGCACGCAGATCAGGTCTGGCGTCATGGCGAGCGGCTGCTCGTCGCGCCAGGCCACGATCCATTCGTTCTGGAAGTTGATGGTCATCGCCGAGCCACGCCAATCGTCGAGACCGTCGAAGCGCACGATGCCACGCAGAAAACCCTCGGTGGCGCGGCGCGCCACGTCGAGCACCTTACCCTTGAACAGGAGCCTGCCGGGCTCGACCGCCAGGATGGCGGCGATCGGATCGTCGTGCCGGCGCTGGGCGCGGCGCACCGCCTCGCCGATCGCGATGGCCTTGGTGGTGGTGCCGTGGATACCCCATTTCTTCACTTCGGCACCGGTGCGCGGTGGCTGGCAGGTGGCGGCGACCGAGCCGTACTCGACGCAGATCTTGCGGCCGACCCGCTCGACCCACTTCCAGGTCGGCACCTTGTGCACGATGCTCTCGAAGCCGCGCACGTCGACCGCGGTCAGGGGATGAGGCGTGAGGTCGCCGACCGCGACCGAGGTCATCTGCGCCTCGGGATAGGCCCGGCCCATGGTGTCGGAATCGACCACCGGCCGCGCGAGGTGGGCTGCCGCCATGAACGGCCGCACGCCGTTGGCGCCACCGATCTCCATGCTCATCAGCGCCGAGAAACGCTTGCCGAGGTGGCGCTCCATGACGGTGACGGCGCGGGCAAGCGTCAGGCTGTCGGTCAGCCGCTCCTGCCCGACCAGCGGTGCACCCATATTGGCCACGGTGCCGACCCAGTCGTCGTCGGCCAAGTCGGCGGAGTCCATGAGCTGGACACGGTGGCCGTCGCGATAGAGCGCGCGCATGTTGAGCAGCGGCAGGTAGGGATTGCCGCCGCCGCCGGTGCCCAGCACCCAGGCGCCGACGGCGAGCGATTCGATGTCGTCGAGCGAGAGTTCCCGCAGCTTCACGCGAATACACCCTTGAAGTCGATGTCGTAGCCGAAAGCGCGTGGCCCCACATGGGCGAGGCCCTTGGGCGACAGGAACACCTTGGGCGGCGGCAAGGCGATCACGGTGACGCGCTGGCCGTAGCGGATGGTCTCGGTGCCGACCGCCTCGCCCGACACCGAGTCGAGCACGCAGATCAGGTCGGGCGACATGGCGATCGGCTTGCCGTCGAGCCAGGCCACGATCCATTCGTTCTGGAAGTTGATCTCCAGCGCCGCGCCGCGCCAGCCGTCGACGCCGTCGAAGCGCGTGCGGCCGCGCAGGAAGCCCTCGGTGGCGCGACGCTCGACATCGACCACCTTGCCGGTGAACAACGGCTTGCCCGGCTCGACCGACAGGATGGCGGCGATCGGATCCTCGTGGCGGCGCCGCGCCTCGCGCACGGCATGGCCGATGGCGATCGCCTTGGTCGTCGTGCCGTGGATGCCCCACTTCTTGACCTCGGCGCCGCTGCGCGGCGCCTTGCAGGTCGAGGCGATCGAGCCGTACTCGACGC
>VGCQ01000264.1 GCA_016870055.1 Alphaproteobacteria bacterium
GAATGATTCCGGGCCTGATCCTGTTGTCGATCCTGGGTGACCGCATTGTCGCCATCGTGACCGAGCCAAGCGCTGGCGATATCGTCATCCTGGTGTTGTGTATAGCGGCCCTTGTCGGTCTCACCGCAGCGGTGCGCGCCGTGGTGTCGCGCCGGGCCGGCAGAAAGTCTTCGTCGGAGTAGGGGGAGTGGATCGATGCAGCGTATGGCCACGGGATATGGCCTGATCGAGGGCCCGGTTTGGGATCCCGCTCGAGGTCTCTACTTCAGCGATGTCATCAACGGCGGCGTGTACCTGCTCGATCGCTCCGGCAAGGTGTCGACAGCGGTGCCCAAGCGGCGAGGCATCGGCGGCATGGCGCTGCATACGTCGGGCGGCTTGATCGTCGGTGGCCGCGATATCGCCTGGGTGTCGCTGATGGATGGCGCGACGCGGTCGCTGCTGGCGCTCGATGCCATCCCGGGCGCGACCGGCTTCAATGATCTCACGACCGATCAGGCCGGCCGGATTTATGTCGGCTCATTGGCTTTCCGGGTGTTCGGCGGAGAGACGCCGAAGCCCGGCCACCTACACGTCATCGACTTGGACGGCCGCATGCGCACTCTGTCGGACGGCGTGCTGTTGACCAATGGCCTCGGCTTCTCGCCCGACGGCCTGCGCCTCTATCACAGCGACGCACGAGCGCCGTTGGTGCGCGTCTACGATACGAAGCCGGACGGCACTGCCGGTCCTTGGCGGAAGTTTGCGTCACTCGGCGAGGCGAGTGTGCCCGACGGGCTGAAGGTGGCGAGCGACGGCTCGGTCTGGGTGGCCGATGCGCATGGCGGTCGGGTCGCGGTCTTCAATCCCGACGGCACGCACCGCCGCGACATCAGAGTGCCGTTGCCCATGGTGACCAGCCTTTGCTTCGGCGGCGATGATCTGCGCGACCTCTACATCGTCACCGGCTCGCGCGGCGGCCCGCACGACAATTGCGGCAGCATCTTCCACACTCGGGTCGAAGTAGCAGGTCTGGCACTGCCCCCGGCGCGCGTGGTCCTGCCGAACTGACCTTGTTGGCTACGAGCGCGGCGGCACCGTGTAGCGGGTGGCAGGCTTGGGCACGCGGTCGGTCCCGTCGAAGCAGACGATCTCGGCCTCGTGGGCCATATTGCCTTTGCCGTCGGAGCGGTAGGTCGTGACGACGCCGCGATAGGTGTCCGTGGCGAGGCGATCGCGCACCGCCTTTGGAGTAACCGTCTGGCCGGCCTTGCGTAGCTCGACGATGGCCTGGCCGAGCATGCCGACCGCGTCGAACTGGGCCGCGGCAAAGGCGTCCGGCTCGCTCCGGTAGGCTGCGCGATAGGAGTCGAGAAAGGCGCGCAGGGGCCCCGATGTCGCAGAGATCGGCGACGCGGCAGTCTCGGCGCAGACGTTCTTCAGTTCAGCAGGCTCCAGCAGTGCTGCAGTCGCCGGTTGGTGCATGGCCGAGCCAGCGACGATCGGCAGGTCGGGCAGGAGTTGGCGCGCCTGACGTACGGCGAGAACCGTCGACGCCGAATGCAGATGCAGAACGATCACGTCGGCATTGGCATTCTTGGCGCGCAGCAGTGCCGGTGTAAGGTCGTTGACAGTGGGCGCGATGCTTTCTTCGAGCACCGGTGGCGCGTTCAGCTCGGTCAGGGTCTTGGCCAGCTGCTCGCGGCCCGACTGGCCGTAGGCCGTGCTCTGGTAGATCACCGCCGGCCGCTTGGTGCCGAGCTTTTCGACGACGTAGCGGGCGTGCGCCACTTTCACCGTGGCGTCGCTGGGAAAGAAGCGGAAGAACCAGGGATTGCCGAGGTCGCCCAGCCGCGCTGTGCCGGAGATGGTGAGCAACGGCACGCCGCGTTCCTGGGCGAGCGGCAGCAGCGCCAGCATCTGCGTGCCCAGGATCGGGCCGACCACGGCCGGAGCAGCCGTGCCGCCCATCGCCCGCTCCCAGGCCGTGACGGCCGCTTCCGGCGTCGCCTGCGTGTCGAGCACATCGGGCTTCAAGGCGACGTCGCGCAGCTGGCCGGCTGCCAGCTGCGCGCCATTGCGCTGGCTGGTGCCTTCCAGCGCCACGAACCCGGTCAACGGCACCAGCACGGGCAGGCGCAGCTCCTGCGCTGCCGCCGGTGCTGCGATGAAGGCGGCGAGCAGTGCCGCTACTGCGCTGCGCCGCCGGCCCATGGCGACATCACTTCGTTCATGCCTGTCAGCTCTCCTGTCGTCGGGTCGCGCACGATGCACGACGGATTGGCGAAGCCCAAAGGCGAGACGTGATTGGCGACTTCGACCATCGGTAGCTTGGCCGCGATCGCCCGCTTCACGTCGTCCGGCAAGTCGCGGTTGACGCGAATTGGCCCGACGCCCGACACGTCGACGCGCGGCTGATGGAAGGCCACTTCGACATCCATACCACGGTCGATCAGCATCAGCGAGAGCTGGGTGACGGCCGGCACGATGCGGCGGCCACCCGAAGCACCGATGCAGAACCACGGCTTGCCGTCGCGAACGACGACCACCGGACAAATGTTGCACAATGGCCGCTTGCTCGGCGCGATCGAATTGGGACGGTCGGGCTCGGGATCGAACCACAGCATGCCGTTGTTCATGGTGATGCCCGTCTTGGGCAACATGACGCAGGAACCGAACAGCGACATCAGCGTTTGGGTCAGCGCCACCATGTTGCCTTCCGCATCGGCCGCGCAGAAATGCGTCGTGCAGCTGTTGGTGGGTTTGTCGCCCAGGGTCTTCAGCCGCTCGTCGTAGGCTCGGTGCATCGCATCGGCGATGGCGCCAAAGAAACCCGCATCCGGAGCGCCCTTGCCCTTGGTGCGTTGGCCGACGAGTTCGATGGCGCGTCTGAGCGTCGGTCCGGCGGTGAGACCGCCTGCGACGTTGATGGTGGTACCACCATGCTCGAACGACAGCGGCTCGACGATGCGCGCTTCGTAGGACGCGAGGTCGTCGTACGAGATGGCCGATCCTCCGGCCTGCAGGTCAGCTGCGATGTCGTGCGCCAGGGCGCCCTGGTAGAACGCGCGGGGCCCACCGTCGCTCAGCCGCTGGTAGGTCTCGCCGAGATTGCCGAGCTTGATGTGGCGCACGTTGCCCTGCCAGTCCAGAGTCGGGACGCGGCCATCGTCGGGCAGATATGCTGCTTTGGAGGCGGGGAACCTCGACAGATGCTCGGCGCCGTTGGCGATCATCACCTGCATGTACCAGTCGAGCTCCATGCCGCGCCTGGCGAGCGCCAGGCCGGGCGCGATCACGTCCTGCCATTTCAAGCTGCCGAAGCGTTCCAGCGCCTTGGCAAGGCCCGCGACCATGCCGGGCACCGCGATCGAGTGGTAGCCGACCTCGTTCCTCTGCTCGAAGATGTCGGGCCAGGCGAAGGGATTGGCGGGTCCGGGGCCAACGATGCGGTAGTTGCTGGAATCGAGCTTCTTGGCCGAGATCGGCCCGTAGTCGACCGTCCAAGCGCGCTGCTCCTTGGCGCTCCAGATGGTCATGAAACCAACGCCGCCGATCCCACTCATCCACGGTTCCAGGGGGCCGATCGCCAAGCCGGTGGCGACCGCCGCGTCGATGGCGTTGCCGCCCTTGCGCAGGATCTCGGCACCGGCTTGGGCGGCGCGCCAGTTTTGCGCCACGACGACGCCCTTGCCACGCACCGCTTGCTTGGTGACTTTCCATTGGCTGGTCAGCGACTCGCTCATCTAATCTCCCCAACTTTCGCCGACGGACTGTAGCGGGGCCTGATTTCGCCACAAACCCCGTTACACTGCCGAAAGGACATACCGGCTGGTAGGAATTCGATCGGCCGGCATGTGCTCTCCGGCCGAAGTGCTGGGGTGGCGCGTTCCCGCCGGAGTGGAACTCGCTCTGGCGGACGGGGAAGAATGCGGGCGTGACGGAACTCAACCAGATCGACCTGCGGACCTTGCTATCGGGCAGCAAGCGGGCGTGGGACGGGTTCGTGACCGCTGCGGCACCCCTGATCAACGCCGTCGTGCGACGCGCGCTGCTGACATATCGGCTGAACGAGGACGACGTTCTCGATGCCGCCCAGGATGTCTTCGTGCGGCTTTGCGCCAACGAGTTCCGTTTGCTCAAAACCTACGATCCGGCCCGTGCCAGCCTGTCGACCTGGCTCGCCGTGGTGGCGCGTTCTGCCGCCATTGATCATGCGCGGCGGCGGCGCCAGATCACCCAGTCGATCGACGACGTTGCCGAGGCGAACTTGGCGGTCGAGGACCGCCATGTGGAAAAAATCAAGATCCCTCAAGGGCTTCTGACGGAGCGGCAAATGCTTGTGCTGCGCTGCCTGTACGACGAGGAAAAAGATGTCGCCGAGGTCGCGCAACTTTTCAAGATCGACGCACAAACCGTGCGCAGCACACATCATAAGGCCCTGCGGCGGCTGCGCGCCCACTTCCAGGAAGGGTCGCACTAGGGGCTGAATATGGGGGATGCAGGCGTGTTTTCTGTCGTAACCTGCAGCAGGAGAACAGCATGAGCACGGATCGTCTCACCCAAGCCGACAAGGAGCTGTGGCGGAGCCTCGCCGCAGCGCCCGTCGTCGCGCCGGGGACGGCGTCCGATCTCGATTTCGCCGCCTGGCTGGAAGGTCGGCTGACGGAGGCCGAGGCGGCCCGCATCGAGGCGGCGATCGCTAGCGATCCCGAGATGCGGCGGGCGGCCTTGGAGCTTGCCGAGGTGCTCGGCCACGAACGCCTGCCGGCATCACCGCGCCTGGAAGCGCGAGCCAAGGCGCTGGTCGGCTTCGAGGTAGAGCGCGCGCCAGCGCGCGCCGGCCTCTTTGACTGGCTGTTTGCCACCAATCGTCGCTTTGTGCTGCAGCGGGTCGCCACGCTCGCCGCGGCAGTCGTGATCTCGATTTCGGGCTTCATGATGGGTGGTGGCCTGGGTGCGTCGTTCGCCCAGGAACGCCAAGCCGGCTTGTCACGCCCGGCCGCGCCCCCCTCGGCCGGTGATCTCAGCGAGTTTCCGTTCTCGGACGGCACCTGACATGAACTCGCGTCTGATCCAGGTCCTGTTGGCGCTGTCGCTGCTGCTCAATGCCTTTGTCCTTGCCGGCTTCGTCTTCCGCAGCTGGATAGCGCCGCCGCAGCTCGAGCGACCGATGCCGCCACCGCCGCCACCCGGGCCGCGGCCCAGTCCGATCGACATCGTCGTCCACGAGTTGGGCCTTGACGACGGCCAGCGTCAGGCGCTGCGAGGGCTGCTCGATCGCTACGGCGCCGAGCGGCGCGAGCGCAACCGCGACATTCAGCGGCTGCGGGACCAGCTCATCGACGAGTACAAGCGATCGTCGCTCGATGTTGGGCGGATCGACACCCTTATCGATCAACTTGGCCGGCTGCGCACCGATCAGCAGAAAGAGAACCTGCGTATCCTGGCCCAGATGGAACCGCGGCTGAACGCCGAGCAACGCCAACGTTTGCGTCAGATCATGGTCGAGCGTTTTGTCGGTCCGCCGCCGCCGCCGCCGCAATAGGAGGATCGCTGTGGTCGCTGAAGTCGGTCGGCGCAGATTCGTGGGCGGTGCTGCAGCTCTGTCGGCGGCGGTTTGGGCGTCGCGGCCGGCTGTTGCCGGCCGAGCGATGGGCTTCGATGAGGCGCGTCATCTCCTGTCGCGCACGACGTTCGGTGCCACGCCGGCCGAGATCGATGCCTTCGTGGTGCAAGACTATGTCGTCGCCGTCGATCACCTGTTGAGCGACGTGCGGCGCGAGGCGGCAATGCCGCCGCCGAGTTGGCTCGGCGAAGGCCCGGCCGACTTGCGCCGCCGTCAACAGGCTGCCGCCGCCGAGCGGGCTGAGGCGCAACGCAAAACGGGCGTCGACGGCAAGCCGTTGCGGGTTACCCGACCTGTCGAGGAGCAGGGTCGCGAGCTGCGCAACTGGTGGGTCGAAGAGATGCTGGTCACAGATCAGCCGTTCACCGAGCGCATGGTGCTGTTCTGGCATGGCCACTTCACCTCATCGTTCCAGAAGGTGCGCTATGCGCCGGCGCTGTTCCGCCAAAATGCACTGTTCCGCCGCCACGCCATTGGTAATTTCGCGACCTTGCTCGCGGCAGTGGCGCGCGATCCGGCGATGCTCATCTATCTCGACGGCATGCGCAGCGTCGCCCGTCAACCCAACGAGAACTTCGCGCGCGAACTGCTCGAACTTTTCACCTTGGGTGAAGGCAACTACAGCGAAGCCGACGTCAAGGCCGCCGCCCGCGCTTTCGCTGGCTGGACGATCGACCGCGAGACCGGCCGCTTCAAGGCGCGAGACGGCGAACATGACGATGGCGAGAAGACTTTCCTCGGTCAGACCGGCCGCTTCGGCGGAGAAGAGATCGTGGCCATTCTGCTGCGCCAGCCGCGTACGGCCGAGACCATCGTCGAGAAGCTGTGGCGCGAATTCGTGTCGCTCAGGCCCGATCCGAACGAGATCAAGAAACTCGCCGCGGCATTCCGCAAGGACTACGAGATCAAGCCCTTGATGCGGTCGATCTTGCTGTCAGCCGCGTTGCGCGATCCGGCCAACCGCGGCGCCCTGATCAAGTCGCCGATCGAATTGATCGTCGGCACGATCCGCCTGCTCGGCTTGCCGGTACCGGAGAAGACCCAGCTCGTTCGTATGATGCAGGGCCTGGGGCAGATTCCCTTCGATCCGCCCAACGTCAAGGGTTGGTCGGGTGGCGAAAGCTGGATCACGACTTACACGCTGCTGCTGCGTCAGCAGTTCTTGCGCCGCATCGTCGAGGCCACCACGGTGGCGACCATGGAAGGCGGCATGATGATGCCGGGTGGGCCCAACCGACGCGCCGATCGGCGCGAGCAAATGGCTGAGCCTCGGCCGGTCGAGGGCCGCAGCCTGCGCAACGCCGGCGACGAGGCGCGCCTGGGTCCGACCCTGTCGGGCGTCGATTCCGCGACCTTGCTGCGCGTCCTGCTGCCGCGCCCACCGATCGATTCGATCGATGCTACGGGCTCCGGCGGTGCGGTCGTG
>VGCQ01000265.1 GCA_016870055.1 Alphaproteobacteria bacterium
CGGCGATCGGCGACGTGCCGGGCCCCGACTTGTGCTTCCAGTACTGATAGAGCGACACCAGCTTGTTCCGGCGATCGTAGGTGTCGCCTGTCTTGCAGAACTGCAGGAGTGCGGCGTCGAGATGGTCCTGCAGGTTGCTGCCGACGCCCGGCAGTTCGTGCCAGACCTTGATGCCGAGCGATCTCAGATGGTCGGCCGGGCCGATGCCCGACAGCATCAGGAGCTGCGGCGAGTTCACCGAGCCGCCGCACAGGATGATCTCCCGGCTGCAGCGCGCCACCTCGTCGCGGCCGTTGACGACGTAGCGCACGCCCATGGCGCGCGTGCCATCGAGGATGATGCGGTCGACCTGCGCGTTGGTGACGATCTCGATGTTGTTCTTGTTGCGCTCCCAGGCCGGGCGCAGGTAGGCGCTGGCCGTGCTCCAGCGCTCGCGGTTCTTCTGCGTCACCTGGTAGCAGCCGACGCCCTCCTGCTCGGCGCCGTTGAAGTCCGCGACGCGCTTGTGGCCGGCCTGCTCGCAGGCCCGGAGGAAGGCATCGTTGAGGCCCGCCGGATCGGCCTGGTCGGCGACGTTGAGCGGCCCGCCGGCACCATGGAAGTCGTCGGCGCCACGCTCGTTGTTCTCGGCCTTCTTGAAGAACGGCAGGACGTCCTGGTAGCTCCAGCCCGCGTTGCCGAGCTGGCGCCAGTGATCGTAGTCCCAGGCATGGCCGCGCACGTACAGCATGGCGTTGATCGACGACGAGCCGCCCAGCGTCTTGCCGCGCGGCCAGTACATGCGCCGGTCGTTGCAATGCTTCTGTGGCGTCGTCTCGTATCGCCACACATAGGGCGACTTCTCGCCGAGACCGGCAAATCCGGCCGGCATCTTCAGCATGAAGGACGAGTCGGCCGGGCCGGCTTCGAGGATCAGGATGCGGTGCGAGTAGTGCTCGCCCAGGCGGTTGGCGAGCGCACAGCCGGCCGAGCCGGCGCCGATGATGATGTATTCGTAGGGCCAGGACATGCGCTCAGCCTTCCCAGGGCAGTCGGTTCTCGATCACGGCGAAAAAATTCCGGCCGGATATGGGCGACAAAAATCCGCCGGCGTCCAGTGGAAAGACACTGCGCGTGACGGAGTCGCCGACATTGCCGCCGATGGCGTGCACTTCGCCCGGCCGCACCTCCACGACGATGTCGCAATGGCCCGGGCCGCGATCGAGGTTGTCGAGCGTCGTGCTGCCGCCGTCACGCGATGCACAGAGCAGGTCGCCGACTTCCGGCCGGCGTTCGCCCGGGCGGTGCGGGATGAAGGCCGCGCCCGGCTGGCGGGCGCGCAGCGCCATGCGTTCGACGTAGATCGCGTGGCGCTGGTCCGGGCAGAAGAGGTCGCGCGGCACACCGGCGCTCTCGATATCCCAGGAGATGAACGCGGCCGACCAGGGGATGTCGTCCCGTCCGCTGCGGCCGGGTTCGTCGACGCTCTTCCAGTAGTCGCGCACGCGTTCGGGGGCGTCGCGCTCGCGCACGCCCGCCGTCTCGGTGCGCGGCGGCGTGACGGTGAAGGCGATGGTCTGACGGCCGAAGCGTGCCCATTCCTGCACCGCCAGCAGCACCATCGACGTCCGTGCGGCAAGGGCGGGCGGTGGCGCCTCGGGCTTCCACGTCGAGGCCGGGCAGGGGCCGAGCGGCGCGAGCGCGACCGGTGTCGGCGCGGGCTTGGTCGCGCAGGCGCCGATGAGCAGCATCGACAACGCCGTGAGGGCGGGGCGCAGCACGGCGCTCACCAGTGGACGAGGCCGCCGATCACGATAGTCGGCACGTTGGCCGTGTGGCTCGACACGGTGAAGACCTGCGTCCCCGGCCGCCGGCCGGCGCGCGGCGCCGAGACCTCGACGCCGGCATCCTTCAGGCGCTTGTTGGCGAGCGCAATGTCCGGCACGCGCCAACTGAGGCCCCATAGCTCGTCCGGTCCGTCGCAGATCCCTTTCGCGAGATCGTGCGCGATCTCGACGACCAGATCGCCACAGCGGAAGAACAGCAGCCGCGAGCCCCAGTCCGGGTTGCTGCGGTCGAGCCGCAAGTCGAGGCCGAGGCGGCCGGCATAGAAGGCGATGGCGCGTTCGGGATTGGGCGTGCGCACCACGACATGGTCGAGGGCGCCGATGGCGGCCGCTTCGCTGGCCCTGACAAGCGGCGAAGGCGGCGGCGCCTCATGCCGCTCGATCAGCGCGATGCCGACCTGATGCGTTGCCGCTTCCGCCAGGGCGAGCTTCCCGACCACGCGTTCGGCCGGCACGGCGCGCCGCTCGAGCAGGCGCGCGGCCTTGTCGAGCGAGGCCGTGGCGAAGACCATCGATGTCAGCCGCGCCGTCGCTGCGTCGTTCTCGATCACCAGGCCGACATTGCCGACCCGCAGGCGACCGTCCTCCGCACGCCGACCCAGCAGGGTCTCGTAGGCGCCGACCGCGCCGTCGACGAAGGAGGCGCTGAGCGTGAGATGGTCGAGCGCGTCGATCACTAGCCACTCCGCCGTTAGCCAATTCGCTTGAGGTTGCCCTTGTAGTAGCTGCCGCGTTCCACGTAGCTCCACGTGTCGCCGCGGATGCGCAGGATGTTGTCCTCGGTCGCCTCGCGCGCGACCTTGGCCGGCGAGCCGAAGATCACCGAGCGGTCGGGGAAGGTCTTGCGCTCGGTGACGACCGCGCCGGCACCGACCAGGCATTGCTTGCCGATCACCGTGGCGTTGAGGACCACGGCGGCGATGCCGATCATCGAACCGTCGCCGACTGTGCAGCCATGCAGCATCGCCCGGTGGCCGATGGTTACGCCCTTGCCGATCGTGAGCGGCAGGCCAGGATCGCTGTGCAGGACGCAGTTGTCCTGGACGTTGCTGTCGTCGCCGATCGTGATCGGATCGTTGTCGCCGCGAATCACGGCGCCGAACAGGACGCTGACCCGCTCGCCCAGCGTCACGTCGCCGATGATCGTCGCAGTCTCCGCCACGAAGCATGACTCGGGAATCACCGGCTTCCTGTCGCCCAGCTGATAGATCGGCATTTCTCTTGCCCTTCGCTTTACCCGTCCGTGACTATCCCAACCGGGACGGCCACCACCACAGGCCTCCGGATCGGCCGTATCGCACGTCGGAAAGTAGCGCCCTTTCGCCGCCGGGCCATCAAGCTTAGGGTCGCGATTGAACTTCAATTCGCTCCCGAGGGGGAAAACATGGGCGAAATCGACGGCGCAACCCTGATGGCGAGAAGCCTCAAGCAGCAGGGCATCGACCATATGTTCGGGATCGTCGGGTTTCCGGTCGGCCCGATCGCCACGGCGGCGCAGAAGGAAGGCATCAATTACATCGGCATGCGCAACGAGCAGTCCGCGGCCTACGCGGCGCAGGCGTACGGCTACATGACCGGTCGCCCAGGCGTCTGCCTCGTTGTGACCGGACCCGGTGTGGTGCACGGTCTCGCCGGCCTCGCCAATGCCCAGCAGAATTGCTGGCCGATGATCCTGGTCGGCGGCGCCTCGGAGACCTATCGCGGCGGCATGGGCGCCTTCCAGGAAGAGCGCCAGGTGCTGATCGCCTCGCCATTCTGCAAGTTCGCCCACGGCATCGAGAGCGTCCACCGCATCCCGTACTACGTCGAGATGGCGACCAGGCACGCGATCTACGGCCGGCCGGGTGCGAGCTATCTCGACATGCCGGACGACATCATCAAGGGCACCTGCGACCTCGACAAGGTCGCGCAGGTCCAGCGGGTGCCCGAGCCGCCGCGCATGGTGGCGCCGGGCGAGAACGTCGAGGCGGCGCTCGATCTGCTCGAAAAGGCCCAGCGGCCGCTGGTCCTCGTCGGCAAGGGCATGGCGTGGTCGCGCGCCGAGAGCGAAGTGCGCGCCTTCATCGAGCGCACCCAGGTGCCGTTCGTGCGCTCGCCCATGGGCAAGGGCGTTGTGCCGGACGACCATCCGTTGTCGGTCGCCGCCGCGCGCACCCTGGCGCTGCAGGAGGCCGACGTCGTCTTCCTGATGGGCGCGCGCTTCAACTGGATCTTCCATTTCGGCCTGCCGCCGCGCTTCTCCAAGGACGTCAAGGTCATCCAGCTCGACATCGCGCCGGAGGAGATCGGGCACAACAAGCCGACGGAAGTCGGGCTGGTGGGCGATGGCAAGGCGATCATGACGCAGATCAACAAGGCGCTCGCCAGCCGCCAGTGGTTCCATCCGACCGACTCGCCGTGGCGCAAGGCACTCTCCAAGAAGGCGGCCGACAACGCCGCGACGATCAAGCCGCAGATCGACGACGACACGGGGCCGGCCAACTACTATCGCGCGCTGCGCGACGTCGCCGCCTGGATGCCGAAGAACGCGATCCTGAGCGCCGAGGGCGCCGGCACGATGGATATCGGCCTGACCCAGCTGCCGAGCTTCGACGCGCGGTCGTGCCTCAATGCCGGCACCTACGGCACGATGGGCGTCGGCCTCGGCCAGGCGATCGCCGCCTGCGTGGCGCAGCCCGGCCGGCCGGTCGTCCACCTCTCGGGCGATTCGGCGATCGGCTTCTCCGGCATGGAGATGGAGACGCTGGTCCGCTACGGCTTCCCGGTGAAGATCGTCGTCCTGAACAATGGCGGCATCGGCCCCGGCATGCCGGCGATCCCGGAAAACCCGATGAAGAACCTCAAGCCCAACGCCCTGATCTACGGCGCCCGCTACGACAGGATGATGGAGGCGTTCGGCGGCAAGGGGTGGTTTGTCGAGGACCCCAAGAAGATCCGCGGCGCGCTCGACCAGGCGATGGCCCACGACGGCCCCGCCCTGGTCAACGTCGTGCTCTCGCAGGGCTCGACCCGAAAGGCGCAGCAATTCGCCTGGCATAGCTGAGATGGATTGAAAACACCCCCAAGGGAGGGATCGCCATGCAGGATCAGGTAAGGCAGCAGGAGGTCGACGCGCAGACCCAGCCGGCACCGGCGCTGAAGGGCATCAAGGTGCTGGACCTCACCCAGTTCGAGGCAGGGCCGTCCTGCACCGAGGTGATGGCCTGGCTCGGGGCGGACGTGGTCAAGGTGGAGGAGCCCAACCAGGGCGAGCCCGGGCGCTGGGGCATGACCGATCGGGCCGACGCCGATTCGCACTACTTCATCTACTACAATCTCAACAAGCGCAGCGTCACCTGCAACCTCAAGAGCGAGGAAGGCAAGGAACTGCTGCGGCGGATGATCGCCAAGGCCGACGTCTTGATCGAGAACATGGCGCCCGGCACCTTCGCCCGCCTGGGCTTCGACTGGCCGCGGCTGAGCGCCATGAACCCGCGATTGATCTTCGCCCAGGTCAAGGGCTTCGCGCCCGAGAGCCCGCACGCGAACTACCTGTCGTTCGACATGATCGCCCAGGCGATGGGTGGCACGATGGGCGTGAACGGCCATCCCGACCAGCCGCCGACACGGCCGGGCCCGACCATCGGCGATACCGGCACCGGCATGCTGATGGCCATCGGCATCATCACCGCGCTGTACCAGCGCATGGCGACCGGGCGCGGCCAGCACATCCAGATCGCCATGCGCGACGCGATGCTGAACTACTGCCGCACGCCCATGAGCCGACAGGCCGCGCGCGAGGACCAGTTGCCGCGCGGCGGCAACGGCGTGATCGGCACTGCGCCCGGCGGCCTCTACAAGTGCGCGCCGGGCGGACTCGACGACTGGTGCTACATCTTCGCTTCGCGCGGCAACGGCGAGCATTGGAAGCGCCTGGTCAAGGCGATCGGCCGCGAGGACCTGCTCGACGATCCGCGCATGGCCGACGGCACCACCCGCTTCCAGCACAAGGAGGAAGTGGATGCGGCGATCACCGAATGGACGTCGAAGCGCAGCAAGGACGAGGTGATGAAGGTCATCGCCGGCGCCGGCGTTCCCTGCGGCGCCGTCAAGACGACGCTCGAGCTGCTGCACGACCCCGACCTGCACGCCCGCGGCATGATGCAGACGATCGACCATCCGGTGCGCGGGCCGGTCACCGTGCCGGGCTGGCCGCTGCGCATGTCCGACACCAAGGTCGCGCTGAAGTCCGCGCCGGTCCTCGGGGGGGATTGCGAGGCGATCTTCGGCGAGTGGCTCGGTTGCTCGGCCGACGACGTCAAAAAGATGCGCCAAGCCAAGGTGATCTGAGGACCCAGGGGCTGCCGGACGGCCTCCGGGGTCGGGGCGCGCCTGGGCAGGCGCCGCCGCCCGCGGGGCAAACTTCTATTGACGTTTACGTAAACGTTAACTATGACGCTCCTACCATGCCGGATGCCGCTTCGCCCATTGCCGCTCCGCCCAAGGCCTCGGCGGCCAAGACGCCAGCGCCGCGCGATACGCAGCGCATCTTCAGCATCGCCGAACTGGCCCGCGAGTTCGCCATCACCGCGCGCACCATTCGCTTCTACGAGGACGAAGGCCTGCTCAAGCCCCGCCGCCAGGGCCTGACGCGGCTCTACAGCGCCGGCGACCGTACCAAGCTTTCGTGGATCCTGCGCGGCAAGCGGCTCGGTTTCTCGCTGGCCGAGATCAAGGAATTGCTCGACCTCTACGGTGTCGACCGCACGGGCGTGCAGCAGATGCGCGAACTGCTGCGGCGCAGCCGGCTGCATATCGCCGACCTGGAACGCAAGCGTCGAGATCTCGATGCCCAGATCGGCGAGTTCAAGGACGTCGAGGCGCATGTCGCCGCCGAGCTCAAGCAGCGCGGCGTCAATCCGGAGAGCGACTAGAGCCCAGCCGCGACGAGCCGGCTGCGACGAGGGTTAAGCGACTGAGGAGGGGACGATGGCCGTCTACAAGGCGCCGCTGAAGGACATTCAGTTCGTCATGAACGAAGTGCTCGACGTGTCGAGCCTCGCCAAGCTGCCGGGTTACGAAGACGCCACGCCCGACACCATCCACGCCATCCTCGAGGAGGCGGCCAAGCTCTGCGAGAACGTGCTGTTCCCGCTCAATCGCAGCGGCGACGAGGAAGGCTGCACCTACGAGAACGGCGTGGTGCGTACGCCCAAGGGTTTCAAGCA
>VGCQ01000266.1 GCA_016870055.1 Alphaproteobacteria bacterium
AAGGTCGAGGGGAGCTTAGCTTAGCTTAGCTTTCGATCTTGATGTTGTTTTCCTTGACCACCTTGGTCCAACGCTCGGTCTCGAACTTGATCTTCTCGAGATAGGCCTCGGGCGTGCTGCCGGTGGTGACGAAGCCGAGCTCGGCGAATTTCGCCTTCACGTCGGACTCGCCGATGATCTGCCGCGCCAGCGCATTGAGGCGGTCGACGATCGGCCGTGGCACGCCGGCCGGGGCGACCAGGCCGAAGAACACCGCGCTCACCATGTCCGGCATGCCGAGCTCGACGACCGACGGTACATCGGGACAGACCGGCGAGCGCTCGGGTGAGGCGACGACCAGACCCTTCAGGCGGCCCGCTTTGACATGATTGCCGGTCGGCAGGACGACATCGCAGATCGTCGGCACATGGCCGGCCAAGACGTCGCGGATGGCATCCGCGGCCCCCTTGTAGGCAACGACTTCCATGTTGAGCTTGTTGCGCGTCTTGAACAGCTCCATCCAAAGATGCGGCTGGTTGCCGATGCCGGAGGTCGCAAACCGCACCTTCTGCGCCTGCTTGTTCACCCACTCGGCGAATTCCGCGTAGTTCCGCACCGGAATGTCGTTGTTGTAGGCGATCAGGTCGGGAATGTCGGCCAGGGTGGTGATCGGCTGAAAGTCCTTGAGCGGCTCATAGGGCTGCTTCATGCCCAGCGCAGCGTTGGTGGCGAGCGTCGTCGTACCGAGCAGCAGGGTTTGGCCGTCGGGCTTGGACTTGGCCACCAGCTCCATGCCGATGATGGTGTTGCCGCCGCCGCGATTCTCGACGATCACCTGCTGGCCGAGCAGCGCCGTCATCTTCTCGGCGATCAGGCGGGCCGTCGTGTCGGTGGCGCCACCGGCGATGTAGGGCACCACGATCTTGACCGGCCCGTTGGGCCAAGCCTGGGCGCGCACCGCCGAAGGCCCGACGATCGTCCAGCCGATGGCGCCAACCAGCGCACCGCGTCGCTTCAACATGCCTGCCCTCCTCGGATCAGCCCGGCGGACTACTCCGCGGGCTCGAGGCTAGCCTTGCCCATCTCGCGTTCGCCCGGCAAGAGCGAGATCGCGAGGAAACCGAGGAACGATACGCCGGCCAAGGTCATCAGCACGACGGGAAAGCCCGCCGCCTTCACCAGGGGGCCGATCAGGGCCACCACGACCGAGCTGACGCCGAAGCCGATCGCCAGGCGCGCGCCGGTGACGCGGCTGCGCATGCGGTCGTCGATGTACTTCACGATCATGGCGTCGGTGAAGGGAATGGCGCCGAACACCAGCAACATGAATCCGATCGCCGTGACGAACAGCGCCCAGTCTTCGACCTGCGAGGCGATCAGGAACAACGGCACCTGCAGGAAGAGAATAGGCAGGTAGATGCTCTTGAGCGGATAGCGGTCGATCAGCTTGCCGACGACGAGCTGAGCGAGCGAGGCGAGGGAGAAGATCACGAACAGCATGATCGCCAGCTCGACCGGATCCTGCACCGCGCCTTTGACGCGCTCGCGCAGCAGTTCGCCGTTACCGTTGGTCGTGAAATTGAAGACGATGCTGCCGGTCACCGCGGTGAAGGTCATGATGGCGAAGACGCGCGCCATCACGCCGGGCGGCAGGTCGTTCATCTTGGCCTTGCGTTGCGCCGGTGCTTCCTGCTCGCGCGGCACCAGGATCGCGAAAGCCACGGCACAGACCAGGCAAATCACGCCAGGCAGCACGAACGCCATCTGCCAGCCGAAGCGCTGCGCGATATAGACCGAGACGCCGGCGGCGATGGCAATGCCCATGTTGCCCGCGAGACCGTTCACGCCGATGGTGAAGCCAGGATTCCTGGCCTTCTGCACCAGCATCGGAATACCGACCGGATGGTAGATCGAGGCGAAGGCGCCCATCAGGGTGAGCGCCGCGCCGATCTGCCATTTGTCGGTGCACAACGCGATGATCAGCGAGGACACGCCCATGCCGGCAAAGAAGATCACCATCATGATCCAGCGGCCCCACAGATCGCCCAGGCGACCGCTCAGGATCGACCCCGCACCGAACATGAACAGCGCGCCGTAGTTGAACGGGGTGAGCTCGGTCCATTCGACGCCCCAGACGCCGGCAATGACGCCCCAACTGTAGGCGAACACGACCAGGATCCAGTGATCCATGGCATGACCGATATTGAGCAGAATCGAGGTCGGGCTGACCTGGGACATCGTCGGGCCTTTTTGCTTCGGGTCGCATTAAAAGCCTTTTCCCGTTGTCTGTCTTGCGCCAAGCTGACAAAGAATATCGCGAAAGAGACAGCGATCTCCCCGATCCACCGATCCGGCCGACTACCAGCGTGTGCCGCGGGCGGTGGCGGCCATGCCGAAAGATTTTTCGATCGGCTTCGAGATCGCGCCGCACAGCCACGAACGGGCGCAGCTCATCTACGCCACCGCCGGCACCATGCGCGTGTCGGCCGCCGGCAGCAGATGGACGGTGCCGCCGCAACGCGCGCTGTGGATGCCGGCCGGCATCACGAATGCGATCGTCATGTCGAGTCCGGTCACCATGCGCACGCTCTATCTGCGCGCGGATGCCGCCGCCGCGATGCCGCAGGCCTGCCAGGTGCTGCCGGTGTCGCCGCTGCTGCGCGAGCTGATCGTGCGCGCCACCGAGCTGCCCATGCATTACGACGAGAGCGGCCCGGCCGGTCATCTGGTGGCGCTGATCCTGGCCGAGCTGCATGGTCAGCAGTCGCTGCCGCTGCATCTGCCCCTGCCGCGCGAACGTCGGTTGATGGCGGTGTGCCGCACCTTGCTCGACCGCCCGGGAGATCGACGCGACCTAAAAGACTGGGCGCGCGTCGTGCGGGCGAGCGAACGCACGCTCGCCCGCCTGTTCCAACGCGAGACCGGCCTGAGCTTCGGCGCTTGGCGGCAGCAGGCGCGCGTGCTCGAAGCGATGGGGCGGCTCGGCGCCGGCGAGCCGGTGACCCAGGTCGCGCTCGACCTCGGCTACGACAGTCTCAGCGCCTTCAGCGCCATGTTCCGCCGCGCCGTCGGTGCATCGCCCAGCGAATATCGGTTAAAGCCCCTAGAGACGTAGGGATTTGCGATGCAATCCCAAGGAGTTAGCACACAGAATGCTTGACGGAGGGAATGCAAATCTCCCCAATGCGCGACCCTTTTGGGCTATCATAAATCGTCATTTACCCGGCCCCAGCCGGGGGAGTTTCTGTTGAAGCCGACCGACATCAAGAACCCCGATTACTTCCACAAGGTCGTCGACTGTCAGTGGGCCTGCCCCGCCCATACCCCGGTGCCCGAGTATATCCGCCTGATCGCCCACGGCCGGTACTCCGACGCCTACATGATCAATTGGAAGTCCAACGTCTTCCCGGGGATCCTCGGCCGGACTTGCGACAGACCGTGTGAACCGGCGTGCCGGCGCAGCCGCGTCGAGGACGAGCACCTCGTGAAAGGCAAGAAGGAGCCGGTCGCGATCTGCCGGCTGAAGCGCGTCGCCGCCGACTACAAGGACGACGACATCGCCCAACGCATGCCCAAGGCGCCGAAGAAAATCGGCAAGCGCGTCGCCTGCGTCGGCGGCGGGCCGGCCTCGCTCACCGTGGCACGCGACCTCGCCGTGCTGGGCTACGAGATCGTTGTCTACGATCAGGACCCCAAGCTCGGCGGCTTCATGCGCACGCAGATCCCCCACTTCCGCCTGCCCGAGCAGGTGATCGACGAGGAGGTGGGCTACATCATGGACATCGGCAACATCGAGTTCCGCCACAAGAAGATCGACTCGATGAAAGCGGTGCTGGCTGAAGGCTACGACGCGGTGTTCGTGGGTTCGGGCGCACCGCGCGGCCGCGAGCTCGACGTGCCGGGCCGCAAGGAGGCCGCCGCCAACATCCATATCGGCATCGACTGGCTGTCGTCGGTCTCGTTCGGCCATATCGACAAGGTCGGCAAGCGGGTGATCGTGCTGGGCGGCGGCAACACGGCGATGGATTGCTGCCGTACCGCGCGCCGGCTCGGCGGCGAGGACGTCAAGGTGATCGTCCGCTCCGGCTTCGACGAGATGAAAGCGTCTCCCTGGGAGAAGGAAGACGCCATGGGCGAGGACATCCCGATCCTCAACATGCTGGTGCCCAAGGAAGTCACCCACAAGGGCGGCATGATCACCGGCGTGCTGTTCGAGAAGGTCAAGGCCGAGTACGACGCCAAGGGCCGACGCAACCTGGTGCCGACCGGCGAGCCCGACCAGCACTTCGAATGCGACGACGTGCTGGTGGCGATCGGCCAGGAGAACGCCTTCCCGTGGATCGAGAAGGATTCCGGCATCGAATTCGACCGCTGGGGCTTGCCCAAGCTCGACGAGAAGACGCTGCAGAGCAGCCACGCCAAGGTGTTCTTCGGCGGCGATGCCGCCTTCGGCCCCAAGAACATCATCTGGGCCGCCGCCCACGGCCACGACGCGGCGATCTCGATCCACAAGATGCTGTCGGGCGAGGACCTCGCCGATCGTCCCGCCCCCGGGGTCAACATCGTCAGCCAGAAGATGGGCATCCACGAGTGGAGCTACGACAACGACCCCACGATCGACCGCCGCTTCAAGGTGCCCCATCGCGCCAAGCAGGAGGCGCTGAAGGACATCATGGCCGAGGTCGAGCTCGGCTTCGATCCCGAGCTTGCCTACAAGGAAGCGCAGCGCTGCCTGAACTGCGACGTGCAGACCGTGTTCACCGGCTCGCTGTGCATCGAGTGCGACGCCTGCGTCGACATCTGCCCGATGGACTGCATCACCTTCACCGACAACGGCGAAGAGAAGGACATCCGGCTGCGTCTCAACGCGCCGGCGGTCAATCCGACCCAGGATCTCTATATCGGCAACGACCTCAAGACCGGCCGCATCATGGCCAAGGACGAGGACGTTTGCCTGCATTGCGGGCTGTGCGCCGAGCGCTGCCCGACCGGCGCGTGGGATATGCGCAAGTACTACGTCGAGATGACTCACGCGGAGCGCGCATGCCGCAGGCAGTAGAACATCGTCACCGCTTCCCCGGCTTCGCCGGGGAGGTGTCTGCATCAGACGCAGACGGAGGGGCCATGAGCCTCACGATCGGCGCTCATGGCCTCTCCGCCCGCTTCGCGGGCACCCACCTTTCGCGGACTCCGCAAAGGGGAGGAAAAGAGTGAAGACCATGCAAGCAATCGCCGCCGTCAACGACTTCGTCGTCAAGTTCGCCAACGTCAACGGCTCGGGTTCGGCGTCGGCCAACGAGCTTTTCGCGCGATCGATTCTGCGCATGGGCGTTCCCGTCAGCCCGCGCAACATCTTCCCGTCGAACATCCAAGGTCTGCCGACCTGGTACGAGGTGCGGGTCACCGAGAAGGGCTATCTCGGCCGGCGCGGCGGCGTCGACCTGATGGTCGCCATGAACCCGCAGACCTGGGCACAGGACGTCAAGGAAATCTCACCGGGCGGCTATCTGTTCTACGACAGCACCAAGCCCATGCCATCGTCGATGTTTCGCGACGACATCAACGTCGTCGGCGTGCCGCTGACGGCGATCTGCAACGCCACCTACACCGACGCCCGCCAGCGCCAGCTGTTCAAGAACATCATCTATCTCGGCGCCCTGTCGGTGTTGCTCGACATCGACCCGGAGGAGATCAAGCGGCTGTTCGGCGAGCAGTACAAAGGCAAGGAGAAACTGCTCGATTCCAACGTCAAGGCCCTGGCGCTCGGCCGCGACTGGGTCGGCCAGCATCTCGATGCCGCGACGGTGAAGCTCAAGGTGCGGCGCGCCGACGCCGTGGGCAACCGCATCTTCGTCGAGGGCAACAACGCGGCCGCCCTGGGCGCGGTCTACGGCGGCGCCACGGTGTGCGCCTGGTATCCGATCACGCCGTCCTCGTCGCTGGCCGAGGCCTTCCAGGCCCACTGCAAGCGGCTGCGCCACGACAAGGAGACCGGCAAGGCCAAGTACGCCATCGTCCAGGCCGAGGACGAGCTTGCCTCGATCGGCATGGTGATCGGCGCGGGCTGGAACGGCGCGCGCGCTTTCACCGCGACGTCGGGACCGGGCATCTCGCTGATGACCGAGTTCATCGGGCTCGCCTACTTCGCCGAGGTGCCGGCGGTGATCATCAACGTGCAGCGCGGCGGGCCGTCGACCGGCATGCCGACCCGCACGCAGCAGTCCGATCTGCTGAGCTGCGCCTACGCCTCCAACGGCGACACCAAGCACGTGATGCTGTTCCCGGAGGATCCCAAGGAGTGCTTCGACTTCGCGGCCGAAGCGCTCGACCTCGCCGACCGGCTGCAGACGCCGGTCTTCGTCATGACCGACCTCGATATCGGCATGAACCATCGGTTGTGTCAGCCCTTCCAGTGGGATGCCGATCGCGCCTATGACCGCGGCAAGGTGATGACGGTCGAGGAGCTGGAAGCCGGCAAGACTTTCGGCCGCTATCTCGACGTCGACGGCGACGGCATTCCGTTCCGCACCTATCCCGGCACGCACCCGACCAAGGGCGCGTACTTCACGCGCGGCACGACCAAGGACGAGTACGCGCGCTACTCCGAAGAAGGCCCGGTCTATGTGCGCAACATGGAGCGGCTGCAGAAGAAGTTCGACACCGCGCGCAAGATCGCGCCGCAGCCGCTTCGCTACTCCTCGCCCAAAGCGACGCGCTACGGCGTGATCTACTTCGGCTCGACCAGCCCGGCCATGGCCGAGGCGCTCGACCACCTCGAGGCCGACGGCCATCACTTCAATGCGCTGCGCGTGCGCGCCTTCCCGTTCGCCCAATCGGTCGAGGATTTCATCCACGAGCACGACCGTGTGTTCGTGGTCGAGCAGAACCGCGACGGTCAGCTGCGCTCGATGATCATGAACGAGTTCACGCTCGATGCGCGCAAGCTCGTGCCCGTGCTGCACTACGATGGCACGCCGATCACCGCGCGTTTCATCGCGGCCGCCATCGCCAAGAAGCTCGGCCAGTTC
>VGCQ01000267.1 GCA_016870055.1 Alphaproteobacteria bacterium
GAACCGCCAGGCGAGCAGATCGAAGAACGAACGCCACAGCGCACGACGCACCGCCGGGCTTCGATTGAGGAGCCATAGAAAGGCATCGGCGATCACGGTGGAGCGTTCCCCCTCATTTGCCCGCCGGTGTCATGATTTTTGCCTCACCGCGGCTACGTTTGATACCTCGAATTGCGGCTTTTGCAGCGGTAGGATGCGTCGGCACGACGAGGGGTCGATGCTCTGCCCATCCTGTAACGCCGAGACCAAGGCCGGTGCGCGCTTTTGCACAGCATGTGGCGCGCGGCTGGCGCTCATCTGTGCCGCCTGCCAGGCCTCGGTGGGCCCGACCGATCGCTTTTGCGCCGGTTGCGGGACAGCGCTGCCAGCCGGCTCCACGGCCGCTCCCTTGGCGGTCGAGCCGCGGGCGGCTGCGCAGCGCCAAGTGAGCGACGGCGAACGCAAGCACATCACCGTCCTGTTCGCCGACCTCAAGGGCTCGACGGCAGCGATCGAGGGGCTCGATCCGGAGGCCGCTCTGGGACGCTTGGAGCCCGCCGTCCAGATCATGATCCGGCTGGTGCAACGTTACGAGGGCGTGGTCTGCCGCAGGCTGGGCGACGGCATCCTGGCGATCTTCGGGGCGCCGGTGGCGCACGAAGATCACGCGGTCCGTGCTTGCTTCGCGGCGCTCGGCATGCAGCGTGAATTGCGAGAGGCCGGTATGGGTGAAATGGCCCGTGTCGGTCTCAACTCCGGCGACGTGCTCTATCGCACCATCTCCTCCGAACTGGGCATCGAGGTCGATGTCGTGGGACCGGTGGTGCACCTGGCCGCCCGCATGGAGCAGCTCGCCACGCCGGGCTCGGTCTATCTCACGGCCGACACGCAGGCCCTGACCCAGGGGCTGGTCGAAACGCGTAGCCTCGGTCATCGCGAGGTCAAGGGCGCCAGCACGTCGATCGAGGTCTATGAAGCAACCGGCGCCGCGCTGCATCGATCGCGCTGGCAGGCGGCATCGGGTCGCGACCGCGCGCCGTTCGTCGGTCGCGAGGGCGAGCGCGCGACGTTGGAGGCGGCGCTAGTGGCATTGCAGCGTCGCCGCGGCGGCGTCGTCGGCATCAGCGGCGAAGCAGGGCTCGGCAAATCGCGCCTGGTGCACAGTATCTTCCCGGAGAATGCCGGAACGACGATGCACAAGTCGGCGATTGCTGGCGCCACTGCACTTGGCCGCAACGTGCCCTACGATGCGCTGGCCTCGGCGCTGCGCGACCTCATCGGCATCGCCGACAGCGACGATGCCGAACGCATCTCGACAGTGACCCGCGCCACCCTCACCGTCCTCGAACCGGCGCTCGCCACGGACGTTCCGGTCTTCACCTCGATGATGTCGCTGGCGCTTGCGACACCCGAGTGGCTTGCCATGGATCCGCGGCGCAAGCAGGCGGCTGCGCGCGAAGCATTCGTCCGGCTGGCGCGCGCCGCCGCGGCCCGTCAGCCGCTCGCTTTCGTCTTCGAGGACATGCACTGGGTCGATCGCGAGAGCGAAGGCGTGCTGCGCGCCGTTGCCGAACTGTCCCGCGAAGTGCCGTTGCTGGTCGTGCTGACCTATCGGCCCGACTACGACGACACCGGGTTGGCCGGCGTCGGCGGCACCCGGCTGCGCATGGCGCCGCTCAGCGACGATGACGTCCGGCGCTCGCTCAGAGGCTGGTTCGTCGAGGGACCGGAGACCGAACGGCTGATCGAGCGCCTGGCCGACCGCGTCGGCGGCAACCCGCTGTTCGTCGAGGAGTGCGTGCGCGCACTTGCCCAACAAGGAGCGCTCGCCAGCATCGCCAACGACGGTGACGATGGGCGTCCGGCGCGCCGGTTGTATGCCTGCTGGGAGGCGCCGGAATCGATCACGGTGCCGCCCTCGGTGCATGACGTCATTGCCTCGCGCATCGACCGCCGATCGCCGGACTGCGTGGCGTTGCTGCAGACCATATCGACGATCGGGCGGCGCGTGCCGTTGTGGCTGGTGGAACGCGTGTCCGACCGGGGACCGGCGCGCACCGAAGCGGCGCTGCGCGAGGCGGTCGACGCCGAGATCTTGATCCAGACCAGCCTCTACCCGGATGTCGAGTACACCTTCACTCATGCGTTGCTGCGCGAGGTGGCGCACGATTCGCTCACCAAGGTACGCCGCGTCGAAGCGCACCGGTGCATCTTGGCGGCGATCGAGGTGCACCATGCCGGCCGGCTGCACGAGCAGGCCGAATGGATGGCCCATCACGCCGCCGAAGGCGAGCTGTGGGAGGCGGCGGCGGTCTATCAGGGCGAGGCGGCCGAACGGGCGCTGGCGCGCGGCTCCTACGCCAAGGCGATCGCGGGTCTGCGGGCGGCCTTGCAGTCCTATGAGATGTCCGACCGTTCGGCGGCAGCGACGGCACGCGCCGTCGACCAGCTTCGGTCGTTGCGCGCACTGCTCTACGTCACCACCGGCGAGGCCGACGAGATCGCCACCGTATTGGCGCGTGCCGAGGAACTGGCGCGCAGCATCGACGATCGCGTGCGGTTGGCCTGGGTATCGGCCGACCAGTCGGCGCAGTCCTGGGTCAACGGCGACAATGGCGCGGCGATCACTGCCGCACGACGCAGCTTGGAGATCGCCGAGGAGGTGGGCGACCTCAAGCTCCGGGCGCTGGCATTGTTCCGCCTGGGCCTCGGCCTGTACGCCGTCGGCGACTATGTCGGCTCCGCCGGCGCCCTGGAGCACAGTGGCAGCCTGCTGAGCGGTGAGAGGCGGCTGGAGCGGCTCGGCACCGCGGGGGTCACCTTTGTGTTGGGTGGCGGCTACCTCGTGGTCACACTGTGTGAGTTGGGCCGGCTCGACGAGGCCGAGCAGTGCCTGGCTGAAGTGATCGCAACCGCCACCGAGGCGCGCGACATCTATTCCATGGCGTCCGCGCAAGTCGCGCGCTGCATGCTGGCCGTTGCCAAGGGTGATGTGGCGACCGCGACGCCGACGCTCGAGGCCTTGCTTGGCGCCGCGCGGGCCGCGGGTGTCGTCGTGATATCGGTCTTCCTGGAGTCCCTGCTCGGCCGCGCCAAGTTCATCGCCGGTGACTTCGACGGCGCCGTCGAGCTGCTGACGAGCAAAAAAGAGACGCAGTCGGTGCCGCGCGGCCACCGCCATGGTCTCGGCAAGGTCTGGCTGGCAGAAGCCCTGGCCGCCCGTGGCGACCTCGATGAAGCAGCCGACGTCCTCGATCGCGTAGAGCGCGAGATGACGGATCGCGGCGAGGCCGGCAACCTCGTCCATTGCTGGGCGACGCAAGGCAGGATCGCCGCAGCGCGCGGCGATCTCGACGGCGCCGAAGCCGCCTACCGGCGCGCCGTCGATCAGGCGACCGTGTTGTGGATGAGACCCGTCGTCGAACTTTGCCAAGCGGGCCTGACGGCGATCGCCACCGCTCGGGACAAGGCGCCCAAGCGCGCGGCGATCTAGGCCGACACGAGTTACCGCAGCGGCAGGGTGACGCCCAGGCTGAGGCTGCCGACCGGCGCGGCATAGACGGGATAAGCCGGCGCATAGGCGATCGGCGCCGGATAGACCACGACCGGCGGCGGCGCAGCGTAGACCACGGGGGCCGGGGCGTAGTAGCGCGCATGGCCGGGCGGCACGACGACGTAGCCCGGCGGAGCGTAGTAGTGGCCGCGCTTCTTCCAGTCGTGCGCTTGCGCCGTGCCGGTTGCCAACAGCGCAGCGCCCGCCAGAGCCGCCATGGCCGGCCCGCAATGCCTCAGCGCGCGCACGACCTTCATTGCCTTGAGCATCGTTGTCTCCTTGACCGCCGCAGCATTCGCAGGGGAGCGAGCGCTGCCTATACCGTTAGGCGGCTATGACAAGGCTATCGCGACAGGTTTGCAGGACGCTCGTGATCAAGTTGTGGTAGGCGGTAGGCAAAGTTTTCGGGAGGAAAGGTCTTATGGCGGGTCCGTTGGCCGGCGTTCGGATTCTCGATTGCACGACCGTGGTGTTGGGACCGTGGGCGGCCCAGCAGCTCGGCGATCTGGGCGCCGATGTGGTGAAAATCGAGCCGCCGGAAGGCGACACCACGCGCCAGCTCGGGCCCGCGCGCAATCCCGGCATGGCTGCCTTCTATCTTGGCTGCAATCGCTCCAAGCGCTCGATCGTGCTCGACCTCAAGCAGGAGGCCGGTCGCAAGGCGCTGTTCAAGCTCGCCGAAACCGCCGACGTCTTGATGCACAACTACCGGCCCGAGCCCGCCAAGCGGCTGGGCGTGGAGTACGAAGCTTTCGAGAAGATCAATCCGCGACTGGTCTATCTCGCGACCTACGGCTATCGCGCCGCCGGGCCGATGGGCGCCAAGGCAGCCTACGACGACATCATCCAGGCAGGTTCGGGTCTTGCCTCGCTGCAGACCGTGGTCGCGGGCCAGCCGCGCTTCCTGCCGACCATCGTGGCCGACAAGACCAGCTCCAACGGCGTGGTTTCGGCGCTGCTCGCCGCACTGTTCGCGCGTGAACGCACGGGCAAGGGCCAGGCGGTCGAGGTGCCGATGTACGAGACCCTGGTCTCGTTCGTCATGGTCGAGCATCTCTACGGCGAGAGCTTCAGGCCGGCGCTCGAGACCGCAGGCTACAAGCGGGTGCTGAACAAGGAGCGCCGGCCCTACCCGTCGAAGGACGGCTTTTTCGCGCTGCTGCCCTATACCGACGGCCACTGGAAGGAGTTCTGTGGTCTGATCGGCCGGCCCGAGCTTGCCGCGGATCCACGCTTCACCACGCTCGCCAATCGCCTCAAGAACGTCGAACACTACTACGCGACCTTGGCCGAGATCTGCGCCACCCGCACCAACGCCGAATGGGTCGCGCTGCTCAAGACCTCCAACGTGCCGCACGGGCCGGTCAACACACTGGAAGACCTGTTCGTCGATCCGCAGCTTCAGGCCACCGGCTTCTGGAAGGAGGTCGACCATCCGACCGAAGGCCGGCTGCGCATGCCCGACATCCCGCCGCGCTTCAGCCGGACCAAGCCCGAGGTCGTCCGTCTGCAGCCACGGCTGGGCGAGCACAGTGTCGAGGTCCTGCGCGAGGCGGGATTCACCACGGCCGAGATCGAGGCCATGTTGAAATCGGGCGCAACCAAGACGGCTTGAGATCGGCAGCGATACGGAGCTGCCGCGAGAGCTGCCCCAGCTTCGCCATGAAGCCGCCTTTACGAGCACCGAAATCGCAGCCATTCTGAAGCTAGGCGTGCCCAAGATGGCCAAGACCGTCGACAATCAGTAGTCCGCACGCCGCAGGGAGGATGTCTATGATCGTGCGCCCGTCGCGCCGCGACTTGCTTCGCTATGGTTCTGCCGCCGCCGCCTTGGCGCTGCCGGCTCCCGCTATCGCCCAGGCTTGGCCGAGCAAGCCGATCAAGATCATCTGCGGCTATCCTGCCGGTGGTCTCACCGACACGTTTGCTCGGGCCTATGGCGAGGCGATCTCACAGAAGACCGGCCAGCCGGTCACGGTCGAGAACAAGACCGGTGCCAGTGGCGCCATCGCCGCCGAGCAGGTCAAGAGCGCGGCACCCGACGGCTACACGCTGATGTGGACGATCTCGACCACCATGATCATGAACAAGGTGCTGTTCAAGAAGCTGCCCTACGATCCGGACAAAGACTTCGTGCCGATCTCATGGATGGATGCCGGCCACCTGCCGACCATCGTGCACAAGGCCGTACCCGCGACCAACGTCAAGGAGTTCGCCGCCTACGCCCGCAACAACAAGGCGAGCCTCGGCACTTACGGTGCCGGCTCCTACAGCCACTGCGTCGTCGAGGCGCTGAACCGCTCGCTAGGGCTGAAGATGGAAGCGGTCCACTACCGCGGCGAGGCGCCGATGTGGATCGACGTGGCGTCGGGCGCCGTGCAGGGCGGCACCGGCAGCTACGCCGCTTCTGCATCGGTAATGCAAACCGGCAACGGGCGGCCCATCGCCGTGCCGACCAAGACGCGCATGCGCAAGCTGCCCGACGTCGCGACCTTCCTGGAGCAGGGGCTCGACGACAAGGCGTTTCAACTGCAGGGCTTCATCTGCCTGGTCGGGCCGGCCGCCATGCCCAAAGACATCGTCGTCAAGCTGTCGGACATGATGGTCGAGGCCGGCAAGAGCGAGCGCATCCAGAAGATCCTCGACACGTTCGGCATCGATACGGCAGCTCAGGACCATGTCTTCTTCCAGAAGATCCTGGCCGAGCAAGGGCCGGTCTGGATCGAGCTGGTCAAGTCCCTGAACATCGAGCCGCAATAGGCGCCGAGGGGGCCTGAGATATTTGCTTTCGCAGCTTTGCGTCGGGTTGTCCTGGGACTAGAACAACCAAAAGTGGTAGGTCCATGACCGTCCACGCAAAGAAGCGAAAAGGACCCCTCTCTCATGGCCCTCGACGTCTATGTCGGGTCGCTCACGCGGTACTACGCCGGTGAGTGGAAGAACGTCCCTCCGGAGGCCCCCCGCGCGCTTGGACGGCCGCCTCAGCCGTCACGCCGCAGTGTCGGTGGCGGCGTGCCGACACAAGCCGAGCTTCGACCGACGATCTTGGCCTGGCGTGCCGGGCTCGCCAGGTCGCTGGGCAACCGGATCGAGACGCCGCTCGACTGGGACGAAGGCGAGCAGACGCCTTATTTTTCCGGCCGACCGGGTTGGGACGGTTTCGGGTCGCTGGTGCTGTGGGCGGCCTATGCCGAGCATCCGGCGGTGCGCCTGCCGGCCAGCCTGCCGGAGGAGTGGGACCACGATCCCGTCCTGATGCGCAGCACCGCGACGGCCTTCCGCTCGCGCTATTCGCATCTGGTGCGCAATGTCGAGCTGTGGCTGCCCGGCAGCTTGAGTTCACCTTCGAGGGTGAG
>VGCQ01000268.1 GCA_016870055.1 Alphaproteobacteria bacterium
CCCTGATAGGCAGGGAAAATACAGGGAATTTTCGCGAAAAACGTCTGTCGATTGGTTGCATGACGCGGAAGAAGCACCGTCCCGCCTGCCTTTTTGAGCGAATTCACTAAGCGGCGGAACAGGGAAATAGTTTGTTGGATCAGGGAACCTGATTCGAGCTAGCAGGGAAGCCTGTTCGCCGGGAACCGAGATCGAAGGAAAGGAGGAAGCCCGGGACGTAAGAGGGTTTCGGCGAGATTGCCAGCACGAACTTCCTCCTACTGGCACACTTGGCGCCATTCGTATTGCCCGGTCGCTCGGTTCAGCACCTGTGCTTGACGGCAGTTTTGTGTTCCAATGGGCGGTACTCGGGGCGGATTGATAGGCGCGATGCTCGGCGGAACGATCGGGCAGATTTCGGGCCCACAGATCGGCGGAATGTCGAGAGCGCTGGTGCAAAGGGCGCGTGGGCGGCCGTTGACACAGGTGCATTGGCACGCTGCTTCGGCCGCGGAACCAAAAGTACCAAATGCCATCAGGACCGCCGTAATCTTGATCGCGCGAGCCAGACCTCTTCGCATGGTTGTCTCCCTTGGTAGGCCGGTTATGGAACGAGCTTGCAAGCCTGCGCGACCCGAAGCAGACCTGCGGCGTTGTCGGGTTCGAAAACTCCGACCCCGAGCAGGTCGTCCTCCTGCCACACGGTGAACGCGAAGCCGACGCGGGTCAGTAGGAGTTTCTTGATCAGTATCGCCGAGTAGGACACCGAAAAGTGAACGAAAGCCTGTTCGGCAGCCTCGCCATAGGCGACATCGTTCGAAACCGGCGATGCCGCCCACCGATCGGAATCGATCGGAAGCTTGTTGTCTTCCGCGATAATGTGGACGACGGTCACCTCTTGGCTGGCGTCGCGCTTGGCGAGGCCGCCGAGCGAGACACTGGGTTTGAAAGTTCCGCCTTTGGCGAAACAACCGACCTTGACGACGGCGCCGCCTCTCGTCGCGCTACTGCTCGCGATCACATAGTCGATGCCCGTTCGCGACCGGCCGGCCTCGAGTTCCCAACCGGCGGCTCGCGCGTCGGGCGAAACGAACGGGGAAGCGACCGCTGTCGCACAAGCAACGATTCGGGCCAGTCGCGAGAGGTTCATCGGTGCACTCCGCATTGAGCTCATGTTTGCCGGTTCTATGGGGCGAACGGCAGCGTCGCGAACAGGCGCCGCACCAGATCGTCGACCATCGAAGGCAGCACGTCGTCGTCGTGGTGGAAGCTGGTCGACTGGAAGAGCGCGACCGGGGCCGAGAGCGGTGAGAGCGGCAGGCTGCCGTCGGAGCGGCGTGCCGTGTGGCTCGCCGACCACAACGGGGTATCGTCCTTGGCCCGCACCAGTACGATCTCGAGTGCGAGGACGCGCTGGGCCCAGAATAGCACGTAGACCGCCTCGGCCGACGTGATCCAGGCTTCGACGTAGGCATCGCACGCCGCCTTGGCGGCGAGCATTCGCCCGGCGCTGCGGCCCGCGCCGAGAGCGCCGTGTTTCGCTTCGAGCCGCCCGCGTTCGCTCGCGCCGATCACCCGCGCGAAGCGGACGCGGAGGTGCCGCTCGATAGCGCCCTCGACCAGGCGGGCGAGATCCTCGTCGATCTCGGGCCCGAGCGCTTTCAGGAAAACGCAGCGCGGCGGGACGTCATAGTCCGGGTTTAAGTGAAACTTGACGATCCGGGCGAAGGGAACGTCGTCGTCGCGCGCTTGGTCCTGGTTAGGCACTGCGGCCGCCTCGTCAACCGGATCGGCGGGCGCCTGCTCGACGTAGGTCGTCGCGGCGCACGCCGCGAGCGCGAGCGCACCGAACGTCGCCAGCACTAAGCGGCGCGCCGCCTTTGCCATGTCGAAGCACGCGCTCATGTGCAGCGGCTGGCTGGGGTCAGGTCGATGCCACCGGCTTGCAGCCGGCCATCGACCGAAACGGACGTCACGACGACGCGGCCGCCATCGAGCGCGTAGCGGGCGCGGATCGCCGACCCCTTGCGATAGCTCGGCCCGGCGATCCGGCTCAGGCCGCCGAGCAGGAGCGCATCGAAACGGCGCGGGAAGATGCGGACCGCGTTGCCGCCGGCCCCGAACCGGGCACCAACCTGCTCGATCGCGCGCAGCTCGCCCGGCAAGGGCTCGCCCTGGATCACGCGAACGAAGCCGCTCAGGCGGTCGAGGTCGAGCGCCGCGACCCGGTGCGTCGCGGGATCGATCGTATGGATGGCGGCGGTGCCATCAGTAACCGCGACCTGCATGCCGAAGCAGCGACTGAGGAGATCGAACAGCCGCTGCCGCTCGTCGCGATTGGCGGGCCACGCGATCTCGATCGACGGACCCTCGCCGTGCTCGAAAATGCGAAGGAGCGCGCGGCCGTCGGCGATCGTCGTCTCGACCTCGGCCGGCCGGCTCTGAGGCACCGTACTCGGAGCACCCGCCGCGCGGGCAGGCTGTGGCTCGAGCCGCGGCGTGGCCGGTTCGGCCGCTGCATTTGGCGGAGGCTGGGCGGCGGGCTGGCGCGGGGTTCCGGCCGAGGCCGTCAGCGCCGGCCGCTTGGGCTCCGCTGGAGGATCGGGCGGCGCCTGGGTCGGCTTTGTCGCCGGATGAGACGGCAACGCCGGCCGCGGTGCCTCTGCCGGCGCCTCGAGCGCGGCGACGGGAGGCTCGGGCGTAGCGGAAGCCGCTTTCGGCGCGGGATGGGCGGGTTCCTCGCTTGGTGCGGCTTCGAGCGCGCGGCGGGGCGGTGGTGCCGCCGGATCCGAGTCCGGCGTTGGCTCAGTCCGCGCCGCTGCGATCTTCGGCGCCTGAGCGGCGGCTGGTGTCGGCGGAGCCGGCAACGCGACCGATGCCAGCGCCATCGGCGGTTGGATGGCGTTTGCCTCCGCGCTCGCTTCTTGCCGCTGCGACGGCTCGGTCTCTACCTTCGCCGGCGCTGAATCGGGTTGGCTTGCGATCTTGGTCGCAAGCACCGCCGCCAGCGCGAGCATGAGCCCGACCGAGGCGATGCCGCCTGCGCTGCGCCGCGCCGGGAAGAGCTTTGCCTCGGCCATCGCCGCCTACTAGACCGCTCTACTCCGCGATCTTCTTGATCGCGAGCAGCTCCATCGCCTCGGCCAGGCGGTTCAATTCCCGCCGGCGCTCTTCCGGCGCCATCATCGGGCCTTCGATCTTGGGCGCTGCGGCGCGCGCCGGGCGCTTGGCTTCGCCGCCGGCGCCGGGGGCGTCGCCCGCCGGACCTTTCGCCGCGAGCGTCGAGCGCTTGAAGCCGGGAAGGTCGGGAACCGGCGGGATCGGCGCGCGTTCGGGAACGGCGATCGGCGGCAACGCCTCGAGGGGGTCCGCAGCCGCGGCTGGCGCCTGGGACGCCGCGCTCGGCGCACGGACCGGGGCCAAGGGTGCTGCTGGCGGAATGGCAGCAACTTGGGTCGGCGGTGCGACCGCCGGGCGCGATTCGACGGGCTTCGGCCCCGCGGCGTTGCGCGCGGGCTCCTTCTCGGCGATCGGGGCCGGTCCCTTGGTCTCGGCTTTGGCCGGGGTTTCCGGCGCTTTCTCGGGCGCGCGCGCGGTCGGCGGCGCGGGTTTCTCCGCCGCCGCGATCGGCTGCGCGGCCGGCGCGGTCGCCTTCTCCACCCGTTGCTGGAGATCGGCGACGGCGCGATCGACGCGCGCCCTGACGTCATCGCCCGGGAGCGGCGAGCGTTCGCCGGAGAGAAGATAGGCGAGCGCCGCGATCACGACGATATTGAAGATCAGGAATTTCATGACGGTTTCTCCATGGCCAGGACCGGTGACGACGCGACGCCAACGCTTTCGGGCTCCTGCCGGCTGACGGCCGGGGCGGGCTCGCCCGCACTTGCTTCAGGCGTCGCGGTGTGCGTGGCCGCGGCAGCCGCCGCATTCGCGCGCGCCTCGGTCAAGATCAGGAGGGCGCGCAGGAACTCCCCGGCCGGCAGGCCGACCACGGTCGTCATGAACGCGAGGCTGAAATTCTGGGTGAGCTCGCGGATGACGCCGCGGATGGTCGTGGGGTTTAGGTCCTGCTCGGCGAGCGCGGCGATCCCTAAGCTGATGCCAAGGAGGGTGAAGGCGAGCGCCAGCGCGACGATGCCATTCGCCGCCTGAAGACCGCTCGTCAGCCAGAAGGCGCGGGCCGGGGTCGCCGGCGGCTCGGCCTTGAGCTTGGCCCACGAGAAGACGGCGGCGATGACCAGCGCGACGAACAGTACAAGGAACGTCGGCCCGAACAGCTCATAGGCCCAACGCACTGCCCCGCGGGTGTCGAGCGGGGTCGCGGCGACGCCGACGGCAAGGGCGATGACGCCGGCGCCGAGGACATAGGCGAGGCTTTGAACGCCGGTTGCGGCATGCGCAATCGCTCGCCGCATGGCTTACTTCCGGCCCTTGCGCGCCGCCAATACGTTGGCGCTGGTGAGGCCCATCTGCTCGAACCACACGTCGACCACCGCCATGTTCTTCTCGAGCGCGGCGTGGACCAGGAACGAGAGGTCGTAGTTCTCGAACACGCGCCGCACCGCCGGCGTGTTGCGCCCGGCGAGCGAGCTGTCGCGGAGCACGATGCGCTCGAGGTCGGCGAGCCGCGCCTTGGCGGTCTCGACCTTGGCCTGGCGATCGCCGGGCGCAAGGTTGGGATCGAGCAACGTCGCCAGCATGATGGCGCGCTCGCGCTCGAGGTTCTCGACCGGGCCGGCCGTGGCGGCGGCGGCCGCGGCGGCGACCGCCAACAGGGCGGCGCCGGCGGCGAAGTGTTTCAATCTCAACTGCATCGTCTCCTCCTCTAGTTGCTGCCGACGAAGACCTTGACCGCGGCCTCGAGGCTCGGCGTCTCGGGCGCGTCGCGGCCGATGCTCGCGGCCTCGACCTCTTCGGCGAGCCCCTGCGCGTCGAGCGCGACCAGCTTCGCCATGTAGCCGAGTGCCCGCTCCTCCTGTTCGAGCAGCGCGAGCTCGGCCTCGGAGTCGGCGATCATGCGGCGGATCTGGTCGGCGCGGCTCAAGCCCTCGTCTTCCTCGGCGTTACGGTTCATCGGGTGGGCGTTGACGGCATCGACCAGCTGCTGGATCGAAGCCATGTTCTTCGCGTACTCGCGGGCGTAGCGGCTCTCGTGCGTCGTCATCGCCGACACGAGCTTCAAGTCGACGTCGGCGAAGGTCGATTCGAACCGTTGCCGCGCCGCCTTCTGCTTCTCGACCAGCTGGGCGCGCGCGGGCGAGACGTCGGCCCGGCTCTCGCGGTTGAGCCGGTCGAGCACCGCCTCGAGCACCTGCTTGCGCGTCTTGACGTGCTTGCGCCGGAGCTCCTGCTTGCCGTTCATCGTATCGATGAACGCCTTCTTCTCGGCGAGGAACTGATGGCGTAGCTCGGTGCGGACCTCGCCGTCGGCGCGTTCGATCGCGCCCTGGAGGTCGGCCAGGGTCTGCATCTTGAGCCGGACCTTGGTCTCGGTGTCGCGGAGCGCAACGCCGAGTTCGGAGTCGGCGAAATCGGAATCGAGCGATTTCTTGAGGTACTGCGGCGGCAGCTTGACCAGCCGCTCGCTCGCCTGCGGCTGCCACGACGGGCCGACGGCCTGGGCGAGGGAGGCGGCCGGCGCCGCCGCGACGAGCGCACTCGTCACGAGGAGGGAGGCCAGGAAGCGGCGGCCGGCGCGCCAGGGGCAAGACGGGAGAGAGGTCATAGGGGCGGATCCTTCGCGGGCGTCAGTTGTTCTGCCAGTAGTAGATGCGGCGGAGCTCGGCTTTGACCGTGCCGTTCGCATTCAAGATCGCGTAGCGCGCGACCGCGCCCTTGTCGCGGAGCCCGACGATCACCTCCATCGTCTCGGTGAACGAGGCGCCGTCGGGGAAATAGAGGTCGCTGCCGTCGAACGCTTCCTTGAAGGCGTCGAGCCGGGCGCGCGCGGTGACGAGATCGCCCGCTTTGACGTAGTTGGTGATGGCGAGGGCATAGGCGCGCATGCGCTCTTCGGCCGGCGCGTGGCCGGTCTTGTCGCCGAGTTCGGCCTCGCACTTGTCGAGCAGGCGGGCGGCGGCGAGATAGCGGCCGGGGGTTCCGCCGCGGCGCGCCTGGGCGTCGAGCTCCTTGCCTTCCTCGACGCACTGGCCGTAGCCGCGGACCGCGGCGACGCCGGCCAGTCGCTGCTCGCGGAAGATCGAGGCCTCCTTGGAGACCGTCCCGGTCGTCACGTTGCAGGCGGTCAGTGTGGTCGCGGCCGCGAGCGCGACGAGCAGCGCGCGGACGGCTGGCCTTGAAGGGCGGGTTGACTGAACCATCGCAGGCTCCTTTCCCTAGACACGGAGGGCTATGGACGGAGCCTGGCGATTTTTCGGGCGAAACCGCGCCCGCACGGGAGGACTTACCGCGCGGTCACGGCGGGTCGATGCGGTGGCGGCGGGATACGATGGTAACGCCGGGCCCGGCCAGGCGGCGTTCGAGCTCGCCCAGGCTTTCGAAGTCGTCGAGCCGGGCGGCCTTGGTCGTGGCGAACGGGTCGGCCGCGACCCCGAGGATGAGCCGGTACTCGATCGGCTCGGTGACGCGACGCGGGATCGGCGCGCGCCAGCGCACCGGCCCCTCGAGCGCGACGCTGCCGCTGAGCTCGGTGGGCCAAGGCGGGCGCGCGGCGAAACGCCCCGACACGGGCATGAGGCGGCCGAGCACATAGGCCGGCTTCACACCGGGCGCGACCTCGACCTCGATGCCGCAGAGGTCCGGCCCGGCACGGAGCGCGGGCACCTCGCCCGCGGCCGAGGCCTCGCCGAGCGGACGCCTGAGGGCTGCTCGGGCGTCGCCGAACTCGACCGCGAGG
>VGCQ01000269.1 GCA_016870055.1 Alphaproteobacteria bacterium
CGGCGATCAGCTTGGGAATCTCGGTGTAGCCCTTGGGATCGCCCTGGCGGAAGTAGAGCTCGGGGGCGATGGCGTAGTAGCCGGCCTTGGCGAAGCGGCGGCACATGTCGGCGATGTGGGCGTGCACACCGAAAATCTCCTGCACCACCAGGATGGTGCCGAAGCCGGTGCCGCTCGCCGGCATGGCGCGATAGGCCGCCATCTCCTTGCCGTCGCCGGTCTTGATCTTGACCTCGCCCGCCACCAGCCCGTCGGCCGGGGTGACGATCATGGTCTGCGCCTGCACCGGCTGGACCGCCAGGGCGAAGCTGCCGCCCAGCACCGTGCCGGTTGCGAGCATCGCGTTGCGCCGCGACAGGCCGCGGTCGTCGAGTGAAATCATGCGATCGCCGTCCATGGTCTTGCCTCCCTGGCATTGAAACCCGCGGGAGCCTAGGCCGGCCGCCGTCCCGGCGGCAATCACAATCAGGCGATATGCTCCAGGCCGAGGTACTCCGGGCTCTGCATCTCCATCAGGCGCGACACCGTGCGCTCGAATTCGAAGGCGCCGTCGCCCTGCACATAGAGGCCGCTCGGCGCCACGGCGGCCGAACAGATGAACTTCACCTTCTTCTCGTAGAAGGTGTCGATCATGGTGACGAACCGCACCGCCTTGTCCTGGCTGTCGGGGCCCATCCTGGGAATGTCGACCACGATCACGGTGTGGAAGTTGTCGGCGATGCACAGGAAGTCGGCGGCGCCCATCGGCTTGGCGCACCAATCGAGGAAGTGCGCCATGGCGACGCCGGGCGCGGCGCGCGGGACCTCGACGTCGCGGCCCTGGGTGCGCAGCACGCGCGGCTCGCCGTCCAGACCGCCGCTCATGGCGCGGAACGCCTCGTCGAGCTTGGCGTTGGCCCAGGCGCCGAGCGGCGTCAGGTAGACGTCGAAGTTGCGCAGCCGATCCATGCGGTAGTCGTGGCCGCCACCCAGCTCCATGATCTCCAGGCGCTCCTTCAGGAGGTCGATGAAGGGGATGAAGCGCTCGCGCTGCAGGCCGTCCTTGTAGAGATCGTCGGGCTTGCGGTTGGAGGTGGCGATCACCGTGATGCCCTCGTCAAACAGGGTCTCGAACAGGCGCGCCAGGATCATGGCGTCCGCGATGTTGGTGACCTGGAATTCGTCGAAGCACAGCAGGCGGGCGCCGGCGGCGATCTCGCGGGCGATCGGCACGATGGTGTCGGCCTCGGGCGGCGCGCCCTTGGCCGCCAGCTCCTCGCGGCGGCGGTGCAGGCGCTCCTGCACCTCGAGCATGAATTCGTGAAAGTGCACGCGCCGCTTCTTGGCGACCGGCGCATCGCCGAAGAAGAGATCCATCAGCATCGACTTGCCGCGGCCGACCGGGCCCCAGATGTAGAGTCCGTGCGGGCCGGACGGCGGCTTGGGCGCGTGGCCGAGCCCCAGCCGCGCCAGCAGGCCGCGCTTGGGCGCCGGTTGCCGGGCCGCCTGGGCGAGTTGATCGTAGATCGCCTGCAGGCGCTGCACGACACGCTCCTGCACTGGATCGGCGTGGACCTCGCCGGCGGCGCGGCGGGCGGCGAGGTTGGCGGCGGGGCCCTTGGCGATGCCGGTCGACGGGCCGGCGGTCGCGGGAAGATGCGATTCCATTTGCCGCCGCATACCTAGCTTACGTGAGCGCGGCTGCCTATAAGGTCCGGCGATGAAGCTCGCGTTTCTCGGCACGTCGGAATTCGCCGTGCCGGCGCTCGCGGCGCTGGTCGAGGCGGGCCACGACGTGGTCGCGGTCTACACCCGCGCGCCCAAGCCAGCCGGCCGCGGCCAGCAGGAAAGGCTGACGCCGGTGCACGCGCTGGCGCGGTCGCTCGGTCTCGAGGTGCGCACGCCCAAGAGCCTGCGCAGCGCCGAGGAAGCAGCGGCGTTCGGCGCGCTCGATCTCGACGCCGCCGTGGTCGTCTCCTACGGCCACATCCTGCCCAAGGCGTTTCTCGACGCGCCGGTGCTGGGCTGCCTCAACATCCACGGCTCGCTGCTGCCGCGCTGGCGCGGCGCCGCGCCGATCCATCGCGCCATCCTGGCGGGCGACGCCGAGACCGGCGTCACCATCATGCGCATGGACGAAGGGCTCGACACCGGGCCGATGCTGCTCGCCGAACGCACAGCGATCTCGGCGGCCGACACCGCGCAGGACGTGCACGACCGCCTGGCCGCGCTGGGCGCCCGGCTGATCGTGTCGACGCTCGATGCCCTGGTCGGACGGACCATCGAAGCGGTGGCCCAGCCCGACGACGGCGTCACCTACGCCCACAAGCTCGGCAAGGAGGAAGGCGCGCTCGACTGGCGGCGGCCGGCCGCCGAACTGGAGCGCAAGGTGCGGGCCTTCCATCCCTGGCCCGGCACCTGGTTCGACGCCGCCGGCGAGCGCATCAAGGTGCTGGGCGCGTCGCTGGCGCTCGCCGCCGGCGCGCCGGGCACGGTGAGCATCGGCCGCGACGGCTTTCCGGTCGTGGCCTGCGGCGTGGGCGGCCTGAAACTGCTGCGGCTGCAGCGCGCCGGCAAGGCGGCGCAGCCGGCCGACGCTTTTTTGCGCGGCTTCTCGTTGACGCCGGGGACGGTGCTGGCGCCACCCGCTGTCGTGCGGCTCGGCGGCTGACGCCGTGCCGCGCTACAAGCTCACCTTGGAGTACGACGGCGCACCGTTCGTCGGCTGGCAGCGGCAGGACAACGGCCCGTCGATCCAGGCGGCGATCGAGGATGCGGCGCTGGCCTTCAGCGGCGAGCGCACGGCCGTGATGGGCGCAGGCCGCACCGACGCGGGCGTGCATGCGCGCGGCCAAGTCGCTCATCTCGACCTCGCGACCGAACGGCCGGCCGACACGGTGCAGGCCGCCATCAACTTCCATTTGAAGCCCAATCCGATCGTGATCACCTCGGCCGAGCGCGTCGCCGACGACTTCCACGCCCGCTTCTCGGCGACGCTGCGGCGCTATCGCTACCTGATCCTGAACCGCCGCGCACCGCCGGCGCTCGACCGCGGCCGGGTCTGGCACGTGCCGGTGCCGCTCGACGATCACGTCATGCGCGACGCGGCGTCCTTGCTGATCGGCCAGCACGATTTCAACAGCTTCCGTTCGGCCGCCTGCCAGGCGGCCTCGTCGGCCAAGACGCTCGACCGGCTCGAGGTCGCGCGCTCCGGCGACTTGATAGAGGTCGATGTCGCGGCGCGGTCGTTCCTGCACAACCAGGTGCGCATCCTGGTCGGCACGCTGCAGCTCGTCGGCCGCGGCCAGTGGACCCGCCGCGACGTCGCCGCGGCGCTGGCGGCGCGCGACCGCACGCGGGCCGGCCCGACGGCGCCGCCGCAGGGTCTTTGCCTGATGGAGGTCCGCTACGAGTCAGGCGCCGGCCAAGCCGATGACGCCGACGTAGCGGGCGACCAGGATTGACAGCAAAAGAGACGGCAGCCAGCTCACCGCCAACAGCACCACCGACATCCCCCAATCGGCGCCCAGCAGCATGCGGGTGGTGACCAGGAACCAGTAGAAAAACACGGCACGCTGGGCGATGTCGATCACGCCAGCCACGGCAGTGGGCGTGACCGACTGCACGACGATGACGAGCGTGGCGATCACCATCGCCGGCAGGTTGATCCAGTTGAGCGCGCCGATGTAGCGCGGATAGCGATCGAGCCAGCCGCGGCGGCGGGCGATCTCGTAGAACAGCACCGGGAACAGCAGCCAGTCGACCAGGTAGCGCATCATCTCGATGGCGATCACGTCGAAGGCGTCGGCCGAGACGGTGAGCCGCGAGTAGCCGATCAGCAGATAGAGGCCGTAGATCGGCGCGGCCACCGCCATGACGCGGAACGAACGCAGGCAGGCTTCCATGGTGTTGTCGAAGCGCCGCGACGCCGCCGGGTCGCGCCGCAGCAGCTCGACCGCCCCCTGCACGCCGCGCGCGATCTCGGTGGCGGCCAGCATCGGCCGCGCCTAGGCCGCGAAATAGCGGTCGAGCACCGTCTCGTAGACGCGGCTCAGGGTGCGCAGATCGTCGACCGCACTCTTCTCGTCGACCTTGTGCATGGTCTCGCCGACCAGGCCGCATTCGAGCACCGGGCAATAGCGCCGGATGAAGCGCGCGTCGGAGGTGCCGCCGGTGGTCGAAAGCTCGGGCTCGACGCCCGCGACATCGCGGATCGCGCCGGCGACGAGGTCGCTGAGCGGCCCGGGCGGCGTGTAGAAGGACTCGCCCGAGACCTCGACGGCATAGTCGATCGTGCCATGGCCGCCCAGGCTCGCATCGGCGCGCTCGATGCGCTGCTTGAGATGGGCGAGCAAGGTCTCGGACGTCCAGAGATCGTTGAAGCGCGTGTTGAAGCGGGCGCGCGCCACGCCCGGCGCGATGTTGGTCGCCTTGTTGCCGACATCGACCGTGGTGAACTGCAGCGACGTCGGCTGGAAGTGCGTGCTGCCCTGGTCGATCGGCTGGCGCACCAGCGCTTCGATCAACGCCGACAGGCGATGGATGGCGTTGTCCAGCCGCTCGGGATAGGCGACGTGGCCCTGGATGCCGCGCACCACGAGATCGACCGTCATGCTGCCGCGCCGACCGATCTTGATCATGTCGCCCAGCCGGCGCGCGCTGGTCGGCTCGCCGACGACGCAGGCATCGATCGCCTCGCCGCGCTCGGCCAGGCGTTTCAGCATCTTGACCGTGCCGTTGACCGCCGGCCCCTCCTCGTCGCCGGTGATCAGCAGGCTGATCGAGCCGCCGAAGTCGCGGCCACGCCGGGCGAGGAACCGGGCGCAGGCGTCGGTGAAGGCGGCGATCGCGCCCTTCATGTCGGCGGCGCCGCGGCCGAACAGGTAGCCCGCCGACAGCTCGGCCGAGAACGGCCCGATGGTCCATGACGACAGATCGCCGACCGGCACCACGTCGGAGTGGCCGGCGAAGCAGAAATGCCGGCCGGTCCTGCCGATGCGCGCGTAGAGGTTGGCCACGTCGTCGGTGCCGGCTTGCGAGAAATCCATGCGCTCGCAGCCGAAGCCGAGCGGCGCCAGCGTGGCCTCGAGAAGCTGCAGCGCGCCGGCCTCGCGCGGCGTCACGCTCTCGCAGCGCACCAAAGCGCGCGTCAGCTCGATCACGTCGGTGCGCTGGTTGGCCAGGGTATCGGGCATGCCCGGACACTACAGGCAGGCCCCCGCAAAGAGAAGGGCGCCGGCAGGCCTGGCCGACGCCCGAAGTCGATTCGAGAGGAAGATAGTCTTGTTGGTTGTTCGAGCTCGACGCCGTGCCCTACGCCACCAGCCGGTCGGCCTCCATGAGGTTGACCGAGACGAGCTGCGAGACGCCCTGCTCGGCCATGGTGACGCCGTACAGGCGATCCATGCGCGCCATGGTGACGCGATGGTGGGTGATGATCATGAAGCGCGTGTCGGTGCGGCCGGCGATGTCCTTCACCAGGCCGCAGAAGCGCTCGACGTTGAGGTCGTCCAACGGCGCGTCGACCTCGTCCAGCACGCAGATCGGCGCCGGGTTGGTCATGAACACGGCGAACAGCAGGGCGAGCGCCGTCAGGGCCTGCTCGCCGCCCGACAGCAGCGACATCACCTGCAGCTTCTTGCCCGGCGGGCTGGCGTGGATCTCGAGCCCGGCCTCCAGCGGATCCTCCGATTCGGTCAGCCTGAGCTCGGCCTTGCCGCCGCCGAACAGCTTGGTGAAGAGCTGCTGGAAGTGGCCGCTCACCTGCTCGAAGGCGGCGAGGAAGCGCTCGCGGCCCTCGCGGTTGAGGCTCTGGATGCCCTGGCGCAGGCGGCCGATCGCCGCCACCAGGTCGTCGCGCTCGGTCGTCATGCCGACGATCTGCTGCTCGAGCTCGCGCGCTTCTTCCTCGGCGCGCAGATTGACCGCGCCCATGGTCTCGCGCTCGTGCACCAGCCGTTCCAGGCGATGCTCGGCCTTGTCGAGCTCGGGCAGCTCCTCGAGCGTCTGGACCTCGGCCGCCGCCAGCACGCCGTCAGGCTCGCAGCGCAGACGCTCGGCGATGCGCTCGACGACGCTCTCGCGATCCTTGGTCGCCTGCTCGACCAGGCCCTCGCGGCGCACGCGGCTTTCGCGCGCCGTCGCCAGCTCGCCCTCGGCCCCCCGCAGCGCCTTGTCGGCTTCGCCGAGCCGCGTCTCGCCGGCGGCCAGCCGATCGGCGGCGCCCTGGCGGGCCTGCTCGGCCTTGGCGATCTCCTCGCCGAGCGCCCGCCGCTTGGTCTCGATCTTGGCCGGCTTGGCGGCGAGCTCGTCGATGGTCTGCACGATCTGCTCGCGCCGCGCTCCCAGCTCGACCATCTGGCTTTCGGCCTCGGCCAGCCGCTTGCTCCAGCCGCCATGGTCCTGGGCGATCTGGCCGAGCCGCTCCAGCCGCATCGCCGCCTCGCGCGCCAGGCGATCGCAGTTGCCTTCGGCCTCGACCAGCGCGGCGCGCAGCTCGGCGATGTGCGTGCGCAGCGCGCCGGCCGCGACGCGGTCGGCCGCCGAATCGGAGATCGCCGACAGCCGCGCCTCGCGGAAGGTACGGCGCATCTCGCCGTCGGCGATGTCGGCCAGCACCTCGGCCATCGCCTGCTCGACGCCGGCCAACCGCGTGCGCAACTGGTCGGTCCGCCGCGCCACCTCGGTGTGGCGATCGAGCGCATCGCCCGCCGCCTGCTCGGCAGCGGCGATCGCGGCCTGCGCGGTGCGCTCGGCGGCGCGCGTGGCTTCGCCCGCCTGGTCGGTCTTGCGCCGCGCCGCCTCGGCG
>VGCQ01000270.1 GCA_016870055.1 Alphaproteobacteria bacterium
ATTTATCGATCAGGACACTAGAGCGGAATGAGATGAGGTGGAACCGCATGCGGTTCCACCTCATCTCATTCGCGCGCAGCGGTGTTGCGTGGTGCAGCAGGCATTATGAGTTCAGCTGATTCCAGCTGAACCCACAATGTTCCAGCACTGCTCGATGGCCTTGCCCGTTCATTCCGGCATGCCGACCGTGCGCAGCGCCGTCGAGAGGGCCGATTTATTTCCCTGCATGGCGGGAAATAAATCGGCAATTACCACATTAATTGATATTGACTTTAGTAATAATCGTGATTATTGTCTCGATCATGCACAGCCGTGGCCGTCCGCTCCTCTACCGCCCCGAATTCGCAGCGCAGGCCCATCAGCATTGCCTGATGGGTGCCACGAATGCCGATCTGGCCGACATCTTCGGCGTGACGTCGCGCACCATCGTCAATTGGATGACCGAGTTTCCCGACTTCGCGGCGGCGGTGCGGGACGGCCGCGTCGTCGCCGACGGCCGGGTCGCCCGCGGCCTCTACGAAAGGGCGATCGGCTGCGAGCGCACCTCGCGGCAGACCACGCTCAGCAATGGCGTCGAGAAGACGATCATCCGCGAAGTTCACTACCCGCCCGACACGCGCGCCTGCATCTTCTGGCTGCGCAATCGCCAGCCGCAGAGCTGGGGTGATCGCAAGCCGGATACGGCCGCGTCGAGCCTCGACTTGGCCATAGCCGCCCTCGACGCCGCCAACGAAAGCGCCGAGTACGAGGAGGTCCGCCGTGATCTCGCCGCCGAATGATGGCGGTGGCTTGTGCTCAGCGCCCCTCGCGCCACCAGGCGGTGCCCAGCACCAGAAGGAAGGCCGCCGCCACCAGGATGCCGGGCAGCAGCGGCAACTGGTTGATGCCGGCCACGGTGTAGCCCTCGTTGCGGCGCAGCCCGACCCAGTCCGCGCCGCCGGCGGCGCGGCCGGGGCGGACCGAGCGGATATCAGGGTCGCCTTGGTCGGCGAGCCAGATCGTGGTGCCGCCGGTGGCTTCGACCAGGGGTTTCAACTTCTGATCGGTGGCGCGCACGTCGGCGAATTCCAGCGGGTCGGGATTGCCGACCGCAGCCACCGTCTTGAGCGTGCCGTCGTCGAAGCGATAGAGCCCCGGCTTGTCGACATCGATCACGCCCAGACCGCGGCCCGGGCCGGTCTGCCGCAGCTCGACGGTCCTGGTCGAGCCGTCGGGCGCGGTCATGGTGACGGCCGGGAAGGTGGCGGCGAGGGTGCGGCGGATGACCTCGATGCGGCCGCCGACCGAGCTGGCGCGCAAGGCCTCTTCCTCGAGGTCGGGCTCCTTCATCAGCCAGTGCGCCGTGCGACGCACCAATTCCGGTTGCGGGCCGCCGCCGTCGATGCCGCGGTTCCATAGCCACAAATGATCGGACATCAGCTGCGCCACCCGGCCGTCGCCGACACGGTCGAGGATCACCAGCGGCCGCTCGTCGGCGCCCGACAGCACGGCGTTGCCGCGTTCGGTGCGCGAGGTCACCAGCCGGAACCAGCGGCCCCAGTCGGGATCCTTCCCCGGATCGCCGGCCTGCGGCAGGTTGGCCGAGACGGGATGGCGCTGGCCGACCTCGGTGACCTTGGGCCTGAAGCCGGTCTCCAGCACGTCGCCCAAGGGAGCGGCCGGCAGCACGGCGCCGAGCGGCGTGCGGTAGAGCGAGCGCTGCGTGGCGAACACCGGCCCGACCGAGACCAGGAGCGCGCCGCCACCCTTCACGTATTCGGCGATGTTGCGGAAATACTCGCGCGTGATCAGGCTGCCCTGCTCGTAGCGGTCGAAGATGATGAGGTCGAACTCCTTGAGCTTCTGCTCGAACAGCTCCTTCATCGGAAAGACGATGAGGCTGAGCTCGCGCACCGGCGTGAAGTCGTCCTTCTGCGGCGTGCGCAGGATGGTGAAGTGCACCAGATCGACGGCGGGGTCGCTCTTCAGGAGGTTCCGCCACGCGCGCTCGCCCTGATAGGGCTCGCCCGAGACCAGCAGCACGCGCAGCCGGTCGCGCACGCCGTTGATGGTGAACAGCGCGCGGTTGTTGTCGAGCGTCAGCTCGTTGGGACCCGGCGCCACCTCGATCTCGACCACGTTGGCGCTGGGGTTGCGCACGGTGATCGGCACCTCGATCGAGCGGCCGACCGGCACGTCCATGCGCCGCACCGTCTCGCCGCCGACCGAGATCGTCACCGGCGCGGTGCCGCCGGCCGGATCCTCGACCTTGAACTTGGCCGTGACCTCGCGGCCGACCACGCCGAAGCGCGGCGACTGTTCCAGCACGATCAGCCGGTCGCGCTCGCCCCTCTTGCCGGCGATCAGGGCGTGGACCGGTGCGCCGCCTAGCTCCGGCGGCAGGCTTTTGGTCGCTTCGATCGCCGGCACGTCGTGCACCTGGCCGTCGGTCAGCAGCACCACGCCGGCCAACCGTTCGGGCGGCACCTCGACGAGGGCCGAGCGCATGGCGTCGATCAGCCGCGTGCCGCCCGGCCGTTCGCTGCCGAGCTGGATGTGGGCCGGCGGCAGCACGACCTCGCGCACTTCCAGCCCTTCCTGCTGGCCGAGCTTCCTCTTCAGGGCCTCGCGCGCGGCGCCGACCTGGGCACGGCGTTCGCCGATGCCCATGGAATCCGAATCGTCGACCACGACCAGCGCCACGTCGGCGATCGGCTTGCGCTGCTCCTCGATCAGGGCGGGATTGGCCAGCGCCAGCAGCACGACCGCCAGCGCGCCCAGCCGCCACCACGTGCCGCGGGCGCGGGCGGCGAAACTCAGCACCACCAGGACGAGGCCGATCGCGCCCAGCCCGGCCAGGATCGGCCAGCCGAACAGCGGATCGAAGGCGATCGAGACGGCGGACGTCGCGTTCATCGCCGCAGCCTCTGCATGATGTCCTGGATGTGCATCTGGTCGTCCTTGTAGTTGCCGGTGAGCGCATGCATCACGATGTTGACGCCGACGCGGAACGCCATCTCGCGCTGCGTCTCGCCACCCGGCTGCACCGGCATGACGCCGCGGCCGCGCTGATCGACCGCCCAGGCGCCGATGTAGTCGTTGGAGCCGATGATGACGGTCGTCACACCGTCATTGACGCGGCCGCCACCCGGTTCGATCCACAGCTTGCCGCCGGTCCAGCGGCCCGGCATGTCGCTCAAAAGATAGAACGCCTTGGTCAGCACGTGGTCGGTCGGCATGGCGACCAGGGGCGGCGTCTCGATGCCGCCCAGGAGCCGCTTGAGGTCGGGATTGCCGCCGGCCGGCCGATCGAAGCTCATGTGCTGATCGCGGGTGTCGATGAACAGGATGCCGCCGGTGCGCAGGTAGCGGTCGAGTGCGGCCGAAGCGCGCGGCGACAGCGCCGGCTGCGTCGGGGTGATCGGCCAGTAGATCAAGGGATAGAGGCGCGGCTCGTCGCGCTCGAGATCGAGGCCGACCGGGTCGGCCGGTTCGACCGACGTGCGGTTGCGCAGGATCTCGCTCAGGCCTTCGAGGCCCTGCTTGGCGAGATCGTCGACTTCCTTGTCGCCGGTGAGAATGTAGGCCAGGCGGATGTCGAGCGAGCCCTTCAGCGCCTGCTCCTCGGAGAGCGGCGGCGGGCCGGGCCGCTGATCGGCCGCATGGCCCTCGAGGGCGGGCACCAACAGCAGCGCGGCGAGCAGCAGCGCCGCCGGTGCGGCGCGGCCAGTGTCGCGGCCAGTGTCGCGGCCGAAGCGCAGGGCGCGTCCCATCAGGCCGCGCATCCAGAGCGAGATGAAGACGTCGGCCAGCAGCAGCAGCAGGGCGGCGAGCAGGAACCAGCGCGACAGGTCGGTCTCGCCGCCTTCGGACAGCTTGTCGGTGGCGACGCCGATCGGCAGGGCGAGCGGTTTGGGCTCACCGACGCGGCCACCGATGTTGAAGGCTGCTTGTGCATTCTCGTCGCCATAGAGGCCGGGTGGCGTGGTCGGCTTGGGCTTGAAGGTCTCGGCGGCGTCGGCCGGCAGGATCTGCGCGCCGGCCGGCGGTGCGCCCAGCCGCCCGAAGCCGTCGAGCGTGCGCCACGGCTTCAACGCCTTGTTGACACCGTCGCCCGACACGCCGCGCGACAGCGTGACCAGGCGCTGCAGCATGTTCACGAACAGGCCGGACAGCGCCAAGTTGCTCCAGCCGGTGTTGGCGGTGGTGTGGATCAGCACCAGGTAACCCTGGCCGCGTTTCTCGGCCGTGACCAGCGGCGTGCCGTCGGCCAGCCGCGCCCAGGTCTTCTCGGCGAGGTCGGGCGTCGGCTCGGCCAGCACCTGCTGGCTCACCCGCACGTCCTTGGGAACGGCGATGCCGAGGAACGGGCTGTTGGCCGGGAATTCGGCGAGCGCGCTCGGCTGGCCCCAGCTCATGATGCCGCCCAGCGAGCGGTCGCCCAGGCGCAGCCGGGTCGGCACCAAGGGATCGCTGCCGGTGGCGAGGTGAGGTCCGGCGAAGCGCACGGCGATGCCGCCGCGCTCGATCCATTTGGCGATCTCCTCGCGGTCGGCGGCCGAGGGTGCGGCGCCGTCGGGGACGAGCAGGACCGCGGTGTTGCGGTTCAGCACCGTCTCGCGGTCACCGATCGACAGGCTGACATACGGGTCGAGGGCGCGCTCGAGGAAGTAGACCTCTTGCAGAAGCGGCTGGCCGGCGGCGGTCGGCCGCTCGCCCAGGATCGCGACCGGCCGGCGGCGATGGCGCTCGTCGAGCAACACGGCGCTGCCCGCACCGCCCTGGGTCTCGATGTCGAGCCGCGCCATGCGGTTGCGCAGCTCGACCGGGGCGGGCAGCGTGCCCTCGCCCTTGGTCGCGGTGGCGGCGAAGTCGAGATCGATGCGCGCCACGACGCGGCCTGCTTCGTCGGAGGCCTGCACGGCGATCTTGCGCGGCCCATCGGCGGTCGGCCGCAGCGCCTGGACCTTGAGGTCGCGGCCTTCGGCGGTCGGCGGCAGCAGCAGCAAGGGGATCGTCGCCTGGTCGGGCAATACGACCAGCAGGCCGTCGAACCGGCGCAGTCGTTCGACGAGCTTGTCGGCGCCGTCATCCTGCAGCCCGTCGCTCAGCCACACCACGGTGGCCGCTGGATCGATCTGCAGCTGGTCGATGGCGGCGACGGCGGCGATGCGATCGGTCGGCCAGGGCTTGGGTCTGAGCGCGCGCAACAGCGTACGTGCCTCGTCGGCGCGCAGCGCGCCGCGGCGCGTCGTCGGCGCGTCGATCGGCAGGGGCGCCGTGCCGACCAGGACGACCGGCCGCTGGCCGCGCTCGGCGCGCTGGATCAGGCGCTCGGCATGGGCCATGCGCGTCGTCCAGCCCGGCGCCGACGACCAGCCGTCGTCGATCACCAGCATCAGCGGGCCCGCGCCCGGCAGGTCGGCTTGCGGATTGAGCAGCGGCTTGGCGACCGCCAGGATCAAGGCGGTGGCGAGCAGCATGCGCAGCAGCAACAGCCACCACGGCATCTTCATCGGTGTCTGCTCGGTCGGCTCGAGCCCGATCAGCAGCCGGATCGCCGGGAAGCGCACCAGCCGTGGCAGCGGCGGGATCAGCCGCAGCAGCCAGTAGATCACCGGCAGCGCCAGCAACAGCGCCAGCATGCCCGGCGCGGCGAAAGCGAAGGCGCCGAGGCTCAGCATGGAGTGGCGCGCTCCCAGCGAAGAGACATCGCCATCACGCCGCGGTCAGCCGACGCAGGTCGGCCATGGCGAGGTAGAGCGACAAGAGCACGGTCTGCGGCGGCTTGTCAGTGCGATGCAAATGCACGGTCCAGTCGGCCGAGCGCGTCAATCGCTGCAGGCCTTCCTTCTGGGCGGCGAGCCGCGCGCCGTAGGCGCCGCGCACGCCCTCGACGCGGCGGATGGTGTGCTGGCCCTCGGCCTCGAGGCCTTCGAACTTCACGTGGCCGTCGAACGGCAGGTCCTCCTCGGCGGGATCGAGGATCTGCACCAGATGGCCGCGCACGCCGCCCGAGGCGTAGTGGCGGATCATCGCCTCGATATTGTCGAGCGGGTCGAGCCAGTCGGACACCAGCACCACGGTGCCGTGCGCCGGCAACGGCACCAGCGGCGGCAGGCTGGGCGGCAGCCGGCCGTTCTCGCCGGCGCGCGTGGCCTCGTCGAACAGCGTCTCGGCGATGCGCCGCACGGCGACGCGGCCCGAGATCGGCCGCATGCCCGTGCCCAGCACCGCGACGCGCTCGCCGGCGTCGGCGAGCAGGCTCGCCAGAGCGAGCGTGATCAGCTCGCCACGCACCGCCTTGGTGTCGATGTTCCGGAGCGAGGCGTACTGCATCGAGGGCGAGGCGTCGCGCCACAGCCAGACGCTGGCGGCGGCCTCCCATTCGGTCTCGCGCACGAACAGGTGGCGGCTGCGCGCGCTCTGGCGCCAGTCGATCTGGCTCGCGCTGTCGCCGTCGCGATAGGGCCGGTACTGCCAGAAGGCGTCGCCCTGGCCGACGCGGCGCCGGCCGTGCACGCCCTGGATCACCGTCGCCGCCACGCGGTCGGCCGCCACCATCAAGGCGGGCAGCGTGCCGGCCAGTTCCAGCGAACGATGTAGGGTGGCGGGGGAGGTCATGAAACGTCTTTGCCGGGAGTGCGCCACTCCAGTGGCGCGTCATTCACTCGTTGCGAGAACCCATGAGCACCACTGGAGTGGCGCGCTCATAGGCGCTAACTTTAGGTTGACGTTGGGAATCGGTCTGTGATTCATAGGCGAGATGCTTTCTGCATCACAGTTGGATGGCGGTTGGG
>VGCQ01000271.1 GCA_016870055.1 Alphaproteobacteria bacterium
CATCGAGCCAGCTCATTTCGCGATTGGCGACCAACGCCTCCACCCGGAGCCGACAGTGGCGCACGACGTAGACGCGCACGAAAGCCGCGAGCTTGGCTCGCGGATCGTCGCCCGCCTCCGTCACCGCCTGCTGGCAAATCCGCTCGAGTTCGCCCTGGGTCGAAGCGATGATGTCATGCAGCAACTCGTCCTTGGACCTGAAATGATTGTAGAGCGCGCCCTGAGTCAGGCCACAGGCTTTCATGATGTCGCGCACCGTCACGACCGGGTAGCCGCGCTCGGCGAACTGCGCGAAAGCTGCTGCCCGGATCGCCTCGACAGGCGGCCGCGGATCGCGCTCGACCGGCGGCGGCGGAGCAGCCGCTGTGGGCTTGCGCCGGGTCATGGCGTCGCTCCGTCCATGCTCGTGACGATCGACCAGGCGAGGTCGGCGGCCGGCCGCACGAGCTTGCCCGACTCCGCGGCCCGGACGTTCGAGGCGGTGCCGTCGAGTGCGCGGGCGTAGACGCCCTGGCGAATGCACGACACGCGGAAAAGATTGTACGCCATATAAAACTCCCAGAGCGCCGGCTCTGGCAAGCCGCGCTCCGCGAGAGCGCAATAGCGCTCGACCATCTCGTGCTCAGCCGGCAGGCCCAGGGCAGACAGGTCATGACCGAGCAGGCCGCCCCAGTCCTTCGGTGTGCGCCACAGCATGCAGAGGTAGGAAAGCTCGGCCAGCGGGTCGCCGAGCGTGGAAATCTCCCAGTCGATGATGCCCAGCACGCGCGGTTCGGTCGGATGGAAAACCATGTTGTCCAAGCGATAGTCGCCGTGCACCAGGACGGTCTCGTCGTTGGCCGGCAAGTGCGCCGGCAGCCAATCGAGCAGCCGGTCCATGGCCTCGATGCGTTCGGTCTCCGACGCCTTGTACTGCTTGCCCCATCGCGAGATCTGACGCGCGACGTAGCTCCCGGGTCGACCGAAATCGGCCAAGCCCAGAGCGACATAGTCCACGGCGTGAAGACGCGCCAAGGTCTCGACCTTGGCATAGTGGATGGCCGCTCTCGCCTCCCTCGGCAGTTCTGGCAGCAACGGATCCCACAGGACCCGGCCGTCGCAGTACTCCATGACATAGAAGGCGGTCCCCACGACGGCCTCGTCCTCACACAGGGCATAGGCTCTGGGAGTCGGGACGTCGGTCTTGTTGAGGGCCGAGATCACCCGGAACTCGCGATCGACCGCATGGGCCGACGGCAGGAGCTTGCCGGGCGGCTTGCGGCGCAGCACATAGCGCCGACCGGCGCCGTCGGTCAGGCGGTAGGTCGGGTTCGATTGCCCTCCCTTGAACTGCTCGACCGTTACAGGCGGTACAAAGCCTTCAATCTCAGTCGCCATGAATCTCTCAAGCGACCGCTCGTCGAAACGGTGCTTTTCCTGCACCGCCATCGTGCCAGTGTATTCCGCCCCTCGTCGCGCCACGCCCCAGTCCCTGAACAGCTGTTCACTTTCCGGCCCGGAGTTTGCTCGCCCGTCAGCGGGCATGCAACATCGACCAAAGGCGATGCGCCGGGACACCGTCGACCGCCCTCGCCGGTCCACCCTCAGCGGCGGATTTGCCGCTTGGGCAAGACGAAGAAAGTGTGTTTATGTAGCATCAACAAGGCCGCGGGTTTGGGCCCAATAACGGTCGCAGAGAGAGCCAAAGGACTGGGGAGGCGTCGTTGAATCGATTCCTGAGTAGGGACTTCTTGTCCGGGCTGATGTTCATCGGCTTCGGGCTGTTGGCCCTGTATTTCGGCCAAAAGTTGGCGCTCGGCACGCCGGTCCGCATGGGACCGGGTTATGTGCCGCGCATGCTGGCCTTTATTTTGATGGGTCTCGGCGGGCTGATCTGCGTGGTCACGCTGTTCGCCGGTGGCGAGCCTGTCGAACGCCCGAAGTGGCGGCCGATCACCCTGGTGACGATCGGCATCGTCTGTTTTGCCTTGTTGTTCGAGCGCGCCGGCCTCCTGCCGGCCCTGATCGTCCTCGTCTTCATCACCTCCCTGGCCGGCGAGGAATTCAAGCTAACCGAAGTGATCGGCAACATGGTCGTGCTCGCGATCTTGTGCACCGTCGTCTTCAAGGTTGGGCTGGGCATGAACATCTCGATCATCCGGGGAGTGTGGTGAGATGGACCTGCTGAACAACCTGCTGCTCGGCCTCAGCGTCGCGGTCTCCTTCCAGAACCTGCTCTACGCACTCATCGGCTGCATGGTCGGCACGCTGATCGGCGTGCTGCCGGGCATCGGCCCGGTCGCCACCATCGCCATGCTGCTGCCGATCACCTTCCACCTGCCGCCAACCGCCTCGCTGATCATGCTGGCCGGCATCTACTACGGCGCGCAGTACGGCGGCTCGACGACCTCGATCCTGGTCAACCTGCCGGGCGAAGCGGCGTCGGTCGTCACATGCCTCGACGGTTATCAGATGGCGCGGCGTGGGCGTGCCGGCGCCGCTTTGTCGATCTCAGCCGTCGGCTCGTTCTTCGCCGGCACCGTCGGCACCATCATCATCGTGATCTTTGCCGAGCCGCTGACGCGCATGGCGCAGAAGTTCGGGCCTGCGGATTACTGTTCGTTGATGGCTCTCGGCCTGGTCGCCGCGGTCGTGCTGGCCAGTGGTTCGGTGCTCAAGGCGATCGCCATGGTGTTCCTCGGGCTGCTGTTCGGCCTAGTCGGCACCGACGTCAATACCGGCGCGCAGCGCTTCACCTTCGACATTCCCGAGCTCAGCGACGGCATCGACTTCGCCCCCATCGCCATGGGCCTGTTCGGCATCGCCGAGATCGTCGTCAACCTCGAACGACGATTGGAACGGACCGGCGCCATCAAGGTCGGCTCGCTTTGGCCGAGCGCCGAGGAGATACGGCGAGCGATCCCAGCCGTTCTGCGCGGCACGACGCTCGGTTCTCTGCTCGGCGTGTTGCCGGGCGGCGGCCCGACGCTGGGCGCCTTCTCGTCCTACACCCTCGAGAAGAAGATTTCGCGCAACCCGAGCGAGTTCGGCAAGGGCGCAGTCGAAGGTGTGGCAGCGCCCGAGGCGGCCAACAATGCCGCGGCGCAGACCTCATTCATTCCGATGCTGACGCTCGGCATCCCGTCCAACGCGGTGATGGCGCTGATGGTCGGCGCCATGATCATTCAGGGTATTCAGCCCGGTCCCGAAGTCATGACCAAGAAGCCGGATTTGTTCTGGGGCATGATTGTCTCGATGTGGATCGGCAACCTGATGCTGGTCGTCATCAACCTGCCGATGATCGGCATGTGGGTGAAGCTACTCACCGTACCGTACCGATTCCTCGCCCCAGCCATCCTGCTGTTCTGCTGCATCGGCGCCTACAGCCTGCAAAACAGCACCTTCCATGTGCTGCAGGTCGCCGGGTTCGGCGTGTTGGGCTACATCTTCGTGCGGCTGGGCTGCGAGGGCGCGCCCTTCCTGCTCGGCCTGGTACTGGGGCCGCAGATGGAAGAGTACTTCCGTCGCGCCATGCTGCTGTCGCGTGGCGATGCTATGGTCTTCCTGCAGCGGCCGATCAGCCTCGGCCTCTTGATCACGACCTCGCTACTCCTGGTGCTGATGGCCTTGCCCAGCATCAAGAAGGCGCGTCAGCAGGCCTTCCAAGAAGAGGGTTGACGGAAGAGGAGCTGTCGCATGTCCGACCTGCCCAAGCGTGTCCTGATCGGCGAGGAAGGACCTCGCGAGGGCTTCCAGTCGGAAAAGAAGACGATCCCGGTAGCCGACAAGGTCCGCCTCATCGAAGCCTTGGCGGACACCGGGCTGATGCACATCGCATGCGTGTCCTACGTCAATCCCAAGCGCGTGCCGACCATGGCCGATGCCGAGGACGTGGCGGCGGCCATCCGGCGCAAGCCCGGCATCCAATACAGTGCCCTATGGCTCAACCAGCAGGGTCTCGAGCGCGCCTTGCGTGGACCGCTGCATGTCGACGGCGGCGTGCGTATCACGGCATCGGACACCTTCTCGCGCAAGAACATCGGCAAGTCGGTGCCCGATTCGTTGGTCGAGCAGCGCCTGTCGCTCAAGACGTTGAAGGATCGCGGCATCGCCGTCGAATGGGGCATCGTGCTCGGCGCGTTCGGCTGCAACTATGAAGGCGAGCTATCGACCGAACTGATCCTGCAACGGGTTCGGTCGGTGCTCGATGAGGCCGACCTGGCGGGCTTCAAGCTCAAAGGCATCAAGCTCACCGATGCGATGGGTTGGGCGACGCCGCGCTCGGTCGAGCAGCTGATCGGCGCCATCCGCTCGAAATGGCCGGAGCTCGAGATCGCGCTTCACCTCCACGATACGCGCGGCACCGGGCTGGCCACGGCCTATGCCGGACTGCGGCTCGGCGTCAGCAAGTTCGATGCCTCGATCGCCGGTCTGGGCGGGTGCCCATTCGCCGCCACCGACGGCGCCGCGGGCAACATCTGCACCGAGGACTTCGCCTTCATGTGCGAGGAGATGGGCGTGGAGACCGGGCTCGATATCGACCACTTGATCGAGGTCGCCAAGCTTGCCGAAGACGTGGTCGGCCGCTCGCTGCCCGGCCACGTGATGCGTGGCGGCACGCTCAAAGCCGCCAAACAGAGGGCCGCCGCATGAACGTCGAAACCCTGATCCCCGATTCGACCTATGTCGATGTCGCCGCGATTCCCTGGAAGCCGACGCGCTTTCCAGGCGTCGAAGCCAAGACATTGATGGAGAATCCGGCCACCGGCATGTCGACCGTGTTGATGCGCTGGGCGCCGGGCGCGCGTCTGCCGCGGCACGAGCATGTCGAGATCGAGCAGACTTTCGTCCTCGAAGGTTCGTTCGCCGACCATGCCGGCGTTTGCCGAGCCGGCAACTATGTGTGGCGCCGCGCCGGCAGTCGGCACGACGCCTGGACCGATGAAGGCTGCCTGATGCTGGCTTTCTTCCTGAAGCCCAATACGTTCTTCGATTGAACGTCGCCACCAGGCTTGGCAACATCGCCACGCGTTCAGCGTCGCGAACAAGGCGCTGCGCGACGGGAGGATTCATATGATCAGACGCGCCGTGTTGACGGGCGCCGTTGTCGCGTGGTTCGCGTACGGTACTGCTTTCGCGCAAGCGTTGCCCAAGGAGATGTCGTGGACGGCCTACGACACCGGTTCCTCGGGCTTCAATATCGCCGTCGCGATCGGTCAGCAATTCAAGCAGGGTTACCAGTCCGACGTTCGCATCCTGCCGTCGGGCAACGACACGGGTCGGCTGGCGCCAATCAAGGCCAACCGTGCTGTCGTGTCGCAGATGGGCATTGGCACCTACTTCGCCCAAGAAGGGGTCTTCGAGTTCGGCACGCGCAGTTGGGGACCACAGGCCAGCCGGCTGATCATGGCTGCCACCGCGCGCAATGGGTTGGGACTTGCCGTCGCCAAGGACACCGGCGTGAAGGAGGTCAAGGACCTCAAGGGCAAGCGGCTCGGTGTCGTGGTCGGCTCGCCGCCCCTGACTCAGGGAGCTCTGGCGCTCATCGCCTTCGGCGGCCTCGGCGAGAAGAACATGATCGTCGTGCAGTTCTCATCCAACAACGCCATGTGGAAAGGCGTCATCAACAGCGAAGCCGATGCCGTCCTGACATCGACGATCTCCGGCCAGTCCAAGGAGGCGGACTCCTCGCCGCGCGGCATCGTCTTCCCGCCGATGCCGGCATTCGACAAGGAAGGCTGGGCACGTGTCCACAAGAAGGCGCCCTACTTCGTGCCGGTCAAAGCGACCTGTGGCGCGGGCGGTCTGTCGCCCGAGAATCCGGTCGAGATGGCAGGTTACGCCTATCCGATCTTCATGACTTTCGCGGACCGTCCGGCGGACACGATCTACGCCATCACCAATGTCATGATTGACGCCTACGACAAGTACAAGGACGGCGCACCCGGCGCCGAAGGCATGGCGCTCAAGCTGCAAAATCTCACCTGGGTCGTGCCCTATCATGACAGCACCATCCGCGCCTTCAAAGAGAAGGGCGTATGGACCGACGCGGCTCAAAAGCACAACGACGCGCTACTGAAACGGCAGCAGATCTTGGCGGACGCCTGGAAGGCCTACGGCATCAACGCGCCGGCTGACGACAAGGCCTTCGCCGACGGCTGGCGGAAAGCCCGAGCCGACGCTCTGGCGAAAGCAGGATTGGACGTGATCTTCGACTAGTCACTACCGGGCGACACAGCATGACAGATCAAGCGACGCGGGTCGTGTTCGACGATCCGCACCAGGCGGCCCCGGCCGAAGGCGAGACGATGCGTGTACGCGCCCTGTCCGCGTTCTGGCGCTGGGCGCTCGTCGCGGCGACAGCCGTCACGATCTTCCTTTGCGTCAATCAGCAGTTTGCGCTGCGCTTCTTCGTCGGTTTCACGCAACTCAACACCGAGTACTTCTATCTCCTGATCCTGTGCATGCTGCCCTTTACCTTCCTGATCTTCCCGGGAAGCCCGAGGGCGTCGTTGACCCGCATGCCGTGGTACGATGTCGTGCTTTTCGTCGCCACTGCTGCGGCATCCCTGCATTTGATGCTGCACATTCGCGAGGCCGCCGAGCTCGGCTGGGAGTTCGGCGACCCGCCCAAGTCGATCATTTGGGCGGGCTACGTGATGTGGCTCGTCCTGCTGGAGGCGCTGCGCCGAACCGGCGGCTGGAGCCTGATGCTCTGCGTCCTGCCCTTCACCGTCTACCCGATGTTCGCAGGCGCATCATGGTTGGGCCCGCTCAAGGG
>VGCQ01000272.1 GCA_016870055.1 Alphaproteobacteria bacterium
CGAGCGGCCGGAGTTCATCCGCCAGAACGCGCTGCTCGCCAACATCTGGTACGGGCTGGGGGCGGCGACCCGCGCCGTCGAGGAGCCGGGCCGGCATCATTTCGACGTGATCGACGGGCTCGCCGATCCGCGCCATCCCCTGGTCGAGGCGTTGCTGGCGGCCTGATCTTCGTCCGCCACCGAGGACGGCGCGCGTTCGTCCGCCCATGGATGGCAAGAGCAACGCCGCGGCGTCACTCCTTGGAGCGATTGAACAGGACAGCGCCGTTCTGGCGGGCGAGCTCTTCCGTGCAGACGGCGCCCCCAAAAGGGCGCCGCCGATCGCGAGGCCGGTCGAGAGCCGGCGGAGTATCGGTCGAGCTTAGCGGACGGACGCCGGCAGTTCGATGCCGTCGAGAACGAAGCCCTGCGTGCTGATCTCCGCGCTGTTCCAGCGCTGGCCGTTCCAGCGTTGGCCGTTCCAGCGTTGGCCGTTCGTCTCCTGGCCGTTGAGCGCTGCGCCGTTGCGAATATTCATTCCGTTCATCTCGACGCCGTTGGGTATCTTGCCCCAGTAGCTGCCGTCGGCCTGCGCCGGGGCGGCGATGGCGGTGGCGATCAGGGCGGCGGTGGCGGTGGCGAGGATGGTCTTGAACATTGTCGGTCTCCCTTGAGGTGTGCGGCCCGGCGCGACGCCGTCCGTCGATGGGAGCACTGTGAGCCCGCTCGGTTGCCGTTTGATTGCGTCAAGCGGCGATTTGGTTTCGTCGGTTGCGCGAGGGCGGCCGTCGAGATGACGCGTTCCACAGGTGAGGCCGCTCAGGCGAGGCCCGCCATCAGCGCCAGGCTGTAGCCGATATAGTAGCTCGCCATCGCCGTGATCAGGCGGTTGGACCAGCGGCGGAACTGGCCGTCGGTGAGCTTCTCCAGGAGAAGCTTGCCGAGCGAGGTGCCGAGCATCGACGCGGCGACCGCGACGGCGAGGAACCAGACCGAGACGGTGCCCGCCTGCTCGATCAGGGCGCCGAAGTAGATCAGCTTCAAGCCATGGCTGAACAGCTGGCAGGCGGCCTTGGTGGCGACGATCCGGCGGCGCTCGAGGGTCGAGCGCAGGAAGAGCGTGTCGAGCAACGGGCCGGTGACGCCCGCAACCAGCATCAGCATCATGCAGATGGCGCTGCCCACGACCATCTGGCCGACGCCCAGCACCTTGGGCATCACGCTCTCGGGGATCGCCCGCACGACGAAGGGCGAGAGGCCGAGCAGCAGCAGCGCGATCGCCTTGTCGGGCACCCAGAGCCAGACCGACCACAGGCCGACCGACATCACGCTGCCCACGATGCTGGCGGCGGCAATCTTCCAGTCGATGTGGCGCCGCCACAGGATGGCGCGCCAGCCGTTGGACGCCATCTGGGTCACGGCATGCAGCACCATGGCCTGCGGCAGCGGCATCACCACCAACAGCACGCCGATCAGGATGAGGCCGCCCGCCATGCCGAAAATGCCCGACAGCAGGGCGGTGAAGATCATCAGCAGCGCCAGGCTGGCGGCGAACGGGGCGGTCATGGCGGGAGCATGGGCAGATGGTGATCACACTTCAAATATATGGAAAGTGGGGTTACAATACATTTCTCATCTGTCATGCTGAGCGCAGCGAAGCATCTCACGCCGGCGGCAAACGGCGATGAGGTCCTTCGCTACGCTCAGGACGACGAAGGGCGTGCCGCCATGGAACTGCGCCATCTCCGCTACTTTGCCGCCGTCGCGCGCGAGGGCCACATCACGCGCGCCGCCGAGCGGCTCGGCATCCAGCAACCGCCGCTCAGCCAGCAGATCAAGGCGCTGGAACGCGAGATCGGCGCGCCGCTCCTGGTGCGCCATCCGCGCGGCGTGGCGCTGACCGACGCCGGCCGCTCGTTCCTGGCCGACGCCGAGGCGGTGCTGGCGGCGGTCGATCGCGCCGCCCTGCACGCCCGGCGCACGGCGCGCGGCGAGACCGGCCGCATCGCCGTGGGCTTCACCACCTCGGCGCCGTTTCATCCCCTGGTGGCGCGCGCCATCCGCGCCTTCAGGAGCGAGCGGCCGGACGTCTCCTTCGTGCTGGAGGAGACTGGCTCGGCCGAGCTGCTGGCCGGCCTGCGCCAGGAGCGGCTCGACATCGCCTTCGTCCGCTCGGGCCTCGCCGACACCGACGGGCTCGCGGTCCATGCGCTCCTGCAGGAAGACATGGCGGCGGCGCTGCCGGCGCGGCATCGCCTGGCGCGCCAGCCGCGGCTCACGCTGAAGGACCTCGCGGCGGAGACCTTCATCCTCTACCGTCGACCCGACGGCCGCGGCCTCTACGACCTGATCGTGGCAGCCTGCGCCGAGGCGGGCTTCAGCCCGCATGTCGGCCAGGAGGCACCGCGCATCGTGTCGACGCTCAACCTGGTGGCGGCCGGGCTCGGCATCACCATCGTGCCGGCCTCGCTCAGCCGCCTGCCGCTCGAGGGCGTGAGCTACCGCCCGCTGAAGGGCCGGCCGGCGCTCAAGGTGCCGCTCAGCCTGGCCTGCCGCGCCGACGAGCATTCCGCCGCGACGCTCGGTTTCATAGACTTGGTGCGGAGGCTGGCATGACCGTCATCAAGACCATCGGCCATTCCAACCATGCGATCGAGCGGTTCGTCGCCCTGCTGGCGGCGGGCGGCGTCGAGACCGTGGTCGATGTGCGCTCGACGCCCTACTCGCGCCGCTTCCCGCAGTTCGGCCGCGAGCGGCTGGCCGGCAGCCTGGCGGCGGCCGGCCTCCTCTATCGCTGGGAGGGCGCGGCGCTGGGCGGCAAGCCGCGCGACGGCGCGGGCTACGAGGCGCTGGCCGAGCGGCCCGAGTTCAAGCAGGCGGTCGACCGGCTGGTCGCCGGCGCCGGCGAGTCGACGCTTTGCCTGATGTGCGCCGAGAAGGAGCCGCTCGACTGCCACCGCACCGTGCTGGTGTCGCGGCGGCTCGCCGAGCGCGGCGTCGCGGTCGAGCATCTGCTGGCCGACGGCGGGCGCAAGGCGCATGCCGCGCTGGAGGACGAGCTTCTGGCGGCGAGCGACCGCGGCGCACCCGATCTCTTCACCACCGCGCAGGACCGCGCCGAGCGCCTGGCCGAGGCGTGGCGCGGGCGCGAACGGGCGATGCGGCGCGGCTGACGGCGATGGCGCAGCGCCGGCCCGATGTCATCCTGGTGAACGGCCCGTCGAGCGCCGGCAAGACCACGCTCTGCCGCGCGCTGCAGGCGGCGATCGACGCGCCCTATCTCGTGACGGGCTTCGACGATTTCGTCTTCATGGCCGCGCCACGCTACTACCGCGGCGCCGACACCGCCCGGCAAGACGCGCACGACGCCTTCACCGCACTCGGCGCGGAGATGGCGATCGTGTCGCCGCCCGGCGCGCCGCTTGCCGTCGAAGCGCGCTTCGGCCCGGTATTCCGCCGCCTCCTCGACGCCATGGCGCCGGCCGTGCGCAGCCTGGTCGAGGCCGGCAACCGGGTGATCTTCGACCATGTGCTGCACGACCAGGCGATGGCCGAGAGCTGCCGGCGGGCGTTCGCCGGGCTCGACCTGCTCTCGGTCGGGGTCACCTGCCCGATCGAGATCCTGGAGGCGCGCGAGCGGGCGCGCGGCGATCGCGTGCTCGGCCGCGCCCGCGGGCTGGCGGCCGTGGTGCACGGCTTCGTCGACTACGACCTCATGGTCGATACCGGCGCGAATTCGGCGGAGGCCTGTGTGGCGACGATCGTCACCGCGCTGCAAAGGTGAACCGCGGATCGGGCTGGCGGCCGGCCGTCACCATCTCGGCCAGGATTTCGCCGATCGCCGCGGAATGCTTGAAGCCGTGGCCCGAGCAGGTGGAGGCGATGGCGATACGGTCGAACTCGGGATGGCGGTCGATGATGAAGCGGGCGCGGGCGACGCCGGTGTAGAGACAGACCTTGCTCCTGACGCAGGTCGGCGACAGGCCGGGGAAGAACGGCGCGACATAGGTTTCGTACATCTCGCTCGCTTCGGCGGCGCTGACGGTGCGGTCGACCGAGTCGGGCGTGGTCGCGACCAGCTCCTGCTCGGTCGCGATCTTGACGCCCTCCTCGAGATCGCCGATCGCCGGGAAGCCGTAGATCACCTGCGGCCGCGGCACCTGCCAGATGTAGACGGGACAGCGCTCGGGCGCGAAGGCGGCATGGGCGGCGGCGTCCCAGGCGCGAAACCAGTGCAGCACCTGGCGCGTCACGGTGAAGGTCGCGGCGAGGGCAGGCTTCAGAAAGTCCGGCAGCCAGGCGCCGGCCGCCACGATCAGCTCGCCGGCGCGGTAGGTCGCCCGGTCGGTCGCCACGTCGACCGACGATCCGGTTTGCGCGAACGACACGACGCGCTCGTCGAGATGCAAAGCCGCGCCGAGCGCCTTGGCCCGGTCGAGCTGGACCTCGATGCAGCGCTCGGGCCGCACGAAGCCGCTGACGCGATCATGGTAGGCCGAATCGCCGTCGGCCACGTTGAAGGCCGGATGGCGCTGCCTGAGCGTCGCGCTGTCGAGAATCTGATAGTCGAGGCCGGCCAGACGCGCGGCGTCGACCGTCGCCTGCAGGAATTGCGCGACGCCGTGGCTCGGCGCGCGCTCGCCCGGGCCGGCCAGCACCAGCATGCCGTTCTGGGTCAGGAGCTCGCGGCCGCTTTCGGCTTCGAGCGCCCGCCAGATCTCGTGCGAGCGCTGCGCGAAGGCCGAGTATTCCGGCCCCTCGCCGCAGGCGATGCGGGTGATGCGCGTGTCGCCGTGCGTCGAGCCCATGGCGTGCGGCGGCGCGTAGCGGTCGAGGCCCAGCACCTTGGCGCCGCGCCGCGCCAGTTGATAGGTCGCGGCGGCGCCCATGGCACCGAGACCGAGGACGATCGCATCGTAGCTGTCGGGCATGCGCGACCGTGGCATGTCGAACGCGGGCTTTGCAAACGCCGGCGCGCTCCTCTATAAGGTCCGGCATGTCGCGCCGCGCCACCCGTACCGTCAAAAAAGCCACCCACTCGGGGGACATGGCACGGGTTTGCGCGCGTTAGACGAAGCTTAGCGACCGAATCCACCAGGCCCCGCCGATCGGACGGGGCCTTTGTCGTTTCAGGGCGTCCGTCTCCGGCTCAACACAGGAGAAGCGTCCATGTCCCACCTCCAGCATACCCACCCGCTCGCCGTCGGCATCGTCGGCGCCACCGGACTGGTCGGCGAACTGATGCGGTCGATCCTGGCCGAACGCGACTTCCCGGTGGCGTCGCTGCGCTTGTTCGCGTCGGCGCGCTCGGCGGGCAAGCGCCGGCCGTGGCGCGATCAGGAGATCGTGGTCGAGGACGCCGCGCGCGCCGACTATCGCGGCCTCGACATCGCCTTCTTCTCGGCGGGCAGCGCGGCCTCGCTCAAGCTCGCCCCCAAGGTCGCCGCGGCGGGCGCGATCGTGATCGACAATTCCTCGGCGTGGCGCGGCGATCCCGAGGTGCCGCTGGTGGTGTCGGAGGTCAATCCGCAGGCGTTGGCGGCGATCCCCAAGGGCATCGTCGCCAACCCCAACTGCACGACAATGGCGGCGATGCCGGCCCTGATGCCGCTGCACAAGGCGGCGGGACTGAAGCGGCTGGTGGTCAGCACCTATCAGGCGGTGTCGGGCGCGGGCCTGGCAGGTGTCGACGAGCTGGAGAACCAGATGCAGCAGGCCGGGCTGGGGGCGGCGGCGCTGGTGCGCGACGGCGCGGCGGTCGCCTTCGCGGCGGCCGCCAAGTGGGCGGCGCCGATCGCCTACAACGTGGTGCCGCTCAACTACCGCATCGTCGAGGACGGCTACTCCGAGGAGGAGGTCAAGCTGCGCGAGGAGAGCCGCAAGATACTGGGCATTCCCGATCTGCTGGTCTCCGGCACGTGCGTGCGCGTGCCGGTATTCACCGGCCATTCGCTGTCGATCAACGCCGAGTTCCGCCGCCCGATCGCGCCCGCCGAGGCGATCGAGGCGCTCGGCCGGGCGCCGGGCGTGGTGCTGAGCGACGTGCCCAATCCGCTGCAGGCGACCGGCCGCGACAGCGTCTATGTCGGCCGCGTGCGGCGCGATCCCACGGTCAAGCACGGGCTCGCGCTCTTCGTGTCGGGCGACAACCTGCGCAAGGGCGCGGCGCTCAACGCCGTGCAGATCGCCGAGCTGGTGGCGGCAGGTCTCGCGGCGCGCAAGCCACGCGTGCCGGCGGCGGCGTGAGAGTGGCGCCGAGGCTGGCTGCCGTTCCTGAACACGTATCGAACCATGTGCCTTGCGCCAGTGCCGCATTTTAGGCTTGTTCTCGAAGGCGTCAGGGACATTCAACTCGGCGCTTGAGGCCATCAGCCGCGACCCGACTACCGTCGAAGGCAGGCCATTTATCGAACTCGCCAATTGATAGAGCTTCAATGCGCCAACATGCCTCGGAGCTACAACTCGACGAACTCCGGCCAACCCTGACCGTAGGCGAACAACTCTGGGCAGCAGCAGACGACAGTTAGCGCGCTCCCCACCTCGTGACGACGGAGCCGCGTCAATGCCGTGTAGAGCAGGGCCGATCGGCTTCCGCCAACTGGCCGCTGCTGCTATCAGCGCTAGTGCAGGAATCGACGAGTAGGTTCGAAGCCGGACTCGCGGCAAGGGTGGAGATGGAGATGTCTGGCATGATGGACACATTCCCAGCACCTGAAGCTCAGCAGGTGACACTGGCGAACTGGCGGACGTCTCCG
>VGCQ01000273.1 GCA_016870055.1 Alphaproteobacteria bacterium
CCGCGAATCCGCCGATCTTCCAGGGCTGATGCCAGGAGTAGCCCTGCGGGCTGCCGCCCTGGATGTTGATGCAGACGGCCAGCAGTCCATGCGCGCGATAGGCCGGCAGAGCGGCGATGAACTCGCGCGTGCTGCGCTCGGCGTCCCAGTCGCCGTCGGCATAGGACCAGGCGCCTCTGGTTGCCGGGTTGTCGTCGTCGGCGATGGCGTTGGCCATGCGGCTGTTGAACAGCAGCCCCTCGATGCGATGGCCCTTCCAGGAGCGGCCGGCGTAGGTCGGCGCGCCGTTGATGGCGAAGCCGCCGTTCTCGATGGCGATGGTGGTGGTCATGATTCTTGGCGGACCGCGGGCCTCCAGGCCCGCTCATGTTCGTTCGGACCGCCGGCTTCAAGAGAAGACGAAGAGCGGGCCTGGAGGCCCGCGGTCCGGTGAGGGATCAGAACCCGACGGCGGCACCGTCGCGGCGGCTTTCGGAAGCGCCGAGATAAGGGCCGCCTTCGGGGAAGCGCCAGATGATCTGGCTGGAGCCGAAGTCGAAGCTCGGCCACTTGGTGCGCGTGAGCTTGTGGCCCCGGGCTTCCAGCCCGCTCGTCGTCTCGGCCGGCATGTGCTCCTCGACCCACACCGTCTTGTCGGTCTCGTGCACACGCCAGCGCGGACCGTCGATCGCGGCCTGCGGGTTCTGGCCGTAGTCGACGATGCGCGAGAAGACCTGCATGTGGCCCTGCGGCTGCATGGCACCGCCCATCAGGCCGAACGTCGCGACCGGCCGGCCGTCCTTGGTGATGAAGGCGGGAATGATGGTGTGGAACGGCCGCTTCCTGGGGCCGACTTCGTTGGGATGGCCCTTGGTCGTGACGAAGCCGGTCGCGCGATTCTGAAGGGCAATGCCGGTGCCCGGCACGACGATGCCCGAGCCGAAGCCCGTGTAGTTCGATTGGATCAGCGACACCATCATGCCCGACTCGTCGGCCGTGCCGAGGTAGATCGTGCCGCCGTCCTTGGGCGTGCCCGGGCCGAACTCCTTGGCCTTCTTGGGATCGATCAGCTTGGCGCGGCTCTTGAGGTAGTGCTTGTCGAGCATTTGCGCCGGCGTGACATCCATGAATCGCGGATCGGCGACGTAGCGCCAAATGTCGGCAAAGGCGAGCTTCATCGCCTCGATTCGAAGATGCGCGACCTCCGGCCCGTCGCAATCGTGGCCGGCGATGTCGAAATTCTCCAGGATGCCGAGCGCCATGCAGGCGGCGATGCCCTGACCCGACGGCGGGATCTCGTGCAGCGTCGTGCCGCGGTAGGTGAGGCCGATCGGATCGACCCAGTCGGCCTGATGCTCGGCGAGGTCGTTGCGCCGCAATGCGCCGCCGGTCGCGCGGGCATGGGTGTCCATCGCCTCGGCGAGCTCGCCGCGATAGAACGCTTCGCCGCCCGACTCGGCGATCTTGGCGAGTGTCTTGGCCTGGTCGGGGAACTTCCACACTTCGCCCGGCTGCGGCGTGCGGCCGCTCGGCATGAAATCGCGCACCCAATCCTGCTGGCCGCGCAGCCGATCGACGGCGCGCGCCCACTGCCGCGCCACCATGTAGGAGACGCGAAAGCCATCGTGCGCGTACTTGATCGCGGGTTCGAACAGATCGGCGAAGGGCAGCTTGCCATAACGGCCGTGCAGGGCCGTCCACAGCGACACCGCGCCGGGCACTGTGACGCTGCCCCAACCGGTGCTCGGCATGTTGGCTTGGCCGGCATACTGGTCGGGCGTCATCAGAGCCGGCGAATGGCCGGAGGCGTTCAGCCCCACGAGCTTGCTGCCGTCCCACAGGATGCAAAAGGCGTCCGAGCCGATGCCGTTCATGGTCGGCTCGACGATCGTGATGGCGATCGCACTGGCGATCGCCGCATCGACCGCGTTGCCGCCCTTGGCCAGCATGCGCAGGCCGGCCGTGGCGGCGAGGTGCTGGGAGGAGGCGACGACGTTGTTGGCGAAGACCGGAAGCTTCTTGGTGGTGTAGGGAAAATCGTACGTGAAAGACGGCACCCCGAATTCCTTTCTACTTCTTGACCTCGGCCGCGAGCACCTCGATGCGCGCCACGAAGCGTGGCGTCTGCAGGAACTGACGGTGCTCGGTCTCGCTCTTGCCGAACAGACGCGACCAGTCGAACACGCCCGAGCCCGCGATCTCACCCATCTTGCCCGACAGCGATATGCGCTGGCCGAGCCGCAGGGTTTTTAGCGCTGCAATGGCCGGCTCGGAAAGGCCCGGCGGCGGCGGTTGTCGCGATCGTGTGGAGAAAAGGTCGAGGACCGAACCGGCGAAGGCCAGCGTCCAGTCGTTGAACGCATAGAGCGAAACTTGCCTGCCGATATCGATGGTGACGGCGACGTTCTGCGCCTTGCCCTCGATCTTGCCGAGGGTGCCGCACCAGTCGGAGAAGGCGCCGACCTTCTCGGCCAGCCCGATGCTTTGCTTGGCCGCCTCTTCGATCTGCAGCGGATTGCCCGAGGCCAGTGCCGGCTTGGCGAGCGCCTTTAGCCCGTCGAGGAAGGCAAGCTGCGCGGGGTTGCGCTCCTCACACGGCTTGCCGAAGCAGCCGGTGAGGGTGAGGGAGCTGCTGCCGAGGAGGACGAGACGACGCGAAGCGTTCATGATTCATGCTCCTCTCCCCTAACGGGAGAGAGGAACAAGATACACGGTCCAGAAGAGAATGATCACGCCGCCTTGGCCTGGGCCTTGGCGCGTTCCTCCTCCTTGAGTTCCTTCTTCGACAGCTTGCCGACCGGCGTCTTGGGCAACTCCGGCCGGACCTCCAGGGCGACCGGCATCTCGTGCTTGCCGATCTTGCCATCGAGGTGCTTTTTCAGCTCGTCGAAGGTGAGCGAGGCGCCAGGCTTCAGCTTGACGAATACCTTCGGTGCTTCCTGGCGGTAGGGATCGGGGATGCCGATCACGATGCACTCGTCGACCGCGGGATGCTCGTAGACCGCTTCTTCGATCATACGCGGATAGACGTTGTAGCCCGACGAGATGATCAGATCCTTGGAGCGGTCGACCAGGTAGAGCCAGCCGTCGGCATCCATGTAGCCCATGTCGCCGGTGCGCAGGCCCTTCCAGTTGCTGCTGGGATGGCTGAACAGGACCTTGTCGGTCTCCTCCTGCTTCTTCCAATAACCCTTCATGACCTGCGGACCGATGATGCAGACTTCGCCGACATGCTCCTTGCCGGCGGGCAACACGCGATCGCCGTTCTCCATGTCGCGGATCTCGATCACGGTGCCCGGCATGGGCACGCCGCAGGAGCCGGTGCGGCGCGCGCTCTTGTCGACTGGGCAGATCGCGCCGGTCGGCGAGGTCTCGGTGAGGCCGTAACCCTCGATCAGGGTGGCGCCGGTCAGCTTCTCGAAGCTCTGCTGCACCTCGACCGGCAACGGCGCGCCGCCCGACATGCAGATCTTGAGTGACTTCAGATCGAGCCCCTGTGCCTTGGGATGCTTGTTGATGGCGGTGTAGAGCGTCGGGACGCCAGGCAGGAAGGTCGGCTTTTTCTTGGCAAGATCGGCCACGATCATGTCGATGTCGGGCCGCGGATAGAGGATGAGCTGATTGCCGTTGCGTACGGCACCCAGCATGATTCCCGTCAGCGCATAGATGTGGAACAGCGGCAGCACGCACACGATCTTCTCGGTGCCGGGTGTCGTGTAGGGCGTCGTCCAGGCCTGGGCCTGCGTCATTGCTGACACCACGCAGCCCTGCGTCAGCATCGCGGCCTTGGGCAAGCCGGTCGTGCCGCCGGTGTACTGCAGGATCGCCACTTCATCCCAGAGGTTGTCGCTCGGCGGCGTGTACGTCGTGTACCTGCCGTCGTTGGCGAGCAGATCCTTGAACGACATGTGCCAGCCGTCGCGCGGCCAGCTCGAGATGTCCTTCTTCTTGGCGATGGGATAGAGCCAGTTCTTGGGCCACGGCAGGTAGTCGGCGATCGAGCCGACGATCAGCTTCTTGAGCCGCGTCTTGCCGTGCATCGCGGCCATCTTCGGATAGAGCGCCGTGACGTCGAGGGTCACCAGGATGTCGGTTTCGCTGTCGCCGATCTTGAATTCGAGCTCGCGCGCGGCATCGAGCGGGCTGTAGTTGACCACCCGGCCGCCGGCCTTGAGGACGCCGAAAAAGGCAATCACGTAGTGCGGCGTGTTGGGCAGATAGAGGCCGACATTGACGCCGGGCTTGACGCCGAGCTTCTGGAAGCCCGCGGCGGCGTGGTCGGACGCCTCCTTGTAGTCGCGGAAGGTCATGACCTTGTCGAGGAAGTCGGTGAACGGCCGGTCGCCGAATTGCGCGCAGCTTTCCTCGAAGATCTGGTGAACGGTCTTCTTCGGAACGTCGAGCTCCCACTTCACGCCCGGCGGATAGCTCTTCTCCCAGGGGTAGTTGGCCATTGTGCGTGTTCCTCCCGCGGGGACTATTGAGGCGGCCGGAGGGAGGGTCAAGCTGGCGCCGGCAGCCAGTACCTGTAGTCGTAGACCGTGCGAAAGCCCTGTGACCGGTAGAGCGGCAGCGCGGCGCTGTTGGTGGCGAGGACCTGCAGGTAGGCGAAGCGCGCGCCTCTGCCGGATGCCCAGGCGTAAAGGGTCGCGCTGACACGCCGCGCCCAGCCCTGACGGCGCGCCTGCGGCATGACCAGCACGTCGAACAGGCCCAGGTGATCGTCTTCCACCGCGCCGATTGCCAGGGCACAGGGGTGGCCGGCGTGCTCGGCAAGGGCGAAGCCCACCGGCGGGGCGATGGCGCGCAGCATGCGCTGCATGACCTCGCGATGCTCCGGCGCCACCGGGCTGTGCTGGCAGAAGGCCTCGATCCAGCGCGCCGTCGGCTGCGGATGGACGACAACGGCGGGATCGCGGGCGAAGCGGTCGTCGAGCGGGCACCGCTGGACCAGGCTTTGGTCGATCTGCCGGTAGCCTCTTGCCCTCAACCTGCCTTCGAGCGCAGGCGGCGCCAGGGGCGTCAGACGCCACACCGGCATCTGGCCACGCGAGCGATAGACTGCTTCGAGCTCGCCCAGGGTATCGGCGTCGAACCGGGCATCCCGGCCTAACGCATTGATCGAATTGGCTCTTTTGGTGTAGCCGCCGGCAAGGCGCAAACGCCAGGCCCCGATGTCCCGGGTCTCGAGGGCCGGCCAGGCGCGAAACGACAAGGCTTCGAGCTTGCCGACGAGATCGAGGTCAATCGCTGATGACATTGAGCAGGCACTATGATAAGAGTAGTAAACCATAATAAAAACAGTCAGTTATTTTACTAACTGCAAGTCAGACATGAACGGTGTCGACATCCCCTTCGTCGATGTTCGTGTTCGCTGGCAGCCGCTCCCTCGTCGTTCCTCCCACACGATTGGTCCGCGGCTGCCGGCCATCCTTCTTCTCGCCCTGCTGGTCGCGGCCTGCGGCAGCACCGGCGGCGGGGGCGCCAGCGAACGTCCGCCCACCGATCGCACCGCCTACGTCGCCTGGCAGGAATGGTCCAGGTTCGGCCGATCTACCGTGGTCCATGGCGGCAGCGCCAATGGCCACGTCAATCGCAGCGGCATCAACGAACGCAGCGAGCCCCTGAGCAGCCGCATCGGCGACTACTGGGGCAGCTGCGGACATGCCGGGTGGAACGGCCGCACCTCGTCCCGTCCCTGGTCGGGCGCCTTCGTCTCCTGGGTGATGGGCCAGTCCGGCGTGAGCGCCCGTGACTTTTCTCCGGCTGGCCGCCATGGCCAGTACCTGTCCTCGCTGTACGACCGCCAGCACGCCACGCGCAGCCCGGGCTTCGTCCTCCACGCTCCCAACGAATACGCCCCCAAACCCGGCGACCTGGTGTGCACCGGCACCGCGGGTCCGACCTGGCGCAACGCCGATCCACGCACCGCACACCGGCGCATCGACAGCACCGCCAGCCACTGCGACGTCGTCACCAGTGTGCGCGGCGGCTACGTGCAGGCGGTCGGCGGCAACGTGAAGGACAGTGTCACCATGAGCCTCTATCCGGTCGACTCGCGGGGCCGTCTCGCGCCGCTCGCCGGCAAGACCTGGTTCGTGGTGGTCGAGAAGCGCGTCTGACCCGCCCCGGACGCTGAGCTCGCTACCGCGTCACGACGCCTGCATGAGTGCGGCCACGCGTTCGGCGATCATGATGGTGGGCGCGTTGGTGTTGCCGCCGACCAGTGTCGGCATCACCGAGGCATCGACCACGCGCAAGCCGGACAGGCCACGCACGCGGCATTGCTCGTCGACCACCGCCATCGGGTCGTTGTCCGGCCCCATCTTGCACGTGCCGACCGGGTGATAGATCGTCTCGGATTTGGCGCGTATCCAGCGCTCGATCTCGGCGTCGGACTTGACCTCGGGGCCGGGCTGGAACTCGGCGGCGCGATAGGGATCGAGGCCGGCCTGGGCGAAGATTTCGCGGCCCATCTTCACGCCGGCGACCAGCGTATCGAGATCGCGCCGCTCGGCGAGATAGTTGGCGTCGATCAGCGGCTGCTCACGGGAGTCCGGGCTGTTCAGCCGGATCGTGCCCTTGCTCTCGGGCCGCAACGCGCAGATGTGCAGGCTGTAGCCGTTCTTGCGCAACCGGGTCCGACCGTGATCGACCACCAGCGCCGGCAGGAAGTGAAGCTGGATGTCGGGC
>VGCQ01000274.1 GCA_016870055.1 Alphaproteobacteria bacterium
TCACCGATCAGCGCCGCATCGCGCCGCGCCTGCTCGAACACCGGGTCGACCAGCACCGCCTCGCGGGCGATCGAGCAACCCAGCAGGTAGGTGTAGGTCGACGACGTGGGGTCGAAGAGCTGGCGGAAGACGAGCATGGCGCGACGGTAGCATCCCGACCGCCGGCGCGGAATGCGTGCGTCGGCTGCCGTCCAAAGAGTGCCAGCGGACGGTCGCGACTGCCCTGTGTTAGAGTCGACGACCCAGCCGGAAAGAACGCCATGATTCGAACGCGCTCCCTGATTCTCGCCCTCTTCGTACTGCTCGGCGCAGCCCTGGCGTTCGGGCCGGCCACAGCCCAGACGCCGCCGGCCGACGCCTCGCTCGCCTCGCCGTCACACTATCTCGCGAACCACCTCGCCAAGATGCGCGACCATCTGCAGGGGATCGCGACTGCCGTGCCAGCGCTGCCGCGCTACTTCCAGGGCGTCGGCGAGTCCTTCCGCCGCCTGGCCGGCGACGGCGGCGGGCTGGCGATCGTCCTCGGGTTCGTCGTTTGCCTGGCCGCAGGTGGTGTCGTCGAGTGGCTGTTCCGTCGCGCCACGGCGGGCGCTCGGGCGCGCCGCCGCGCCATGGCGATCCGCCACCTCGCCGACCGGCTGATCCAGTTCGGCGTCGCCGCCGTGCTCGACTTGGGGGCCGTCGTCATCTTCGCGCTCGGTGCGGCTGTCGCGCTGATCGCGCAAAAGTGGCCAGGTCCGATCCAGGAAGCCGCGATGGCGCTGCTGGTGGCGCTGGTCTGGCTGCGGCTCGCCAACGCATTGCTCGTCGTGCTGCTACGACCGGCAGCGGACCGCGAACTCGCCGCCTTCGATCTCGAAGCAGCGACTGCGCGCTTCTGGCAGCGTCATCTCGCGGCCTTCATCGGTTGGTTCGCCTTTGGCTGGGCGCTGATCGTCGCCGCACGCGTGCTCGGCATGCCACGCGATGGCCTGCTCCTGTTCGCCTATCTGATGGGAATCGGTCTGGTCGTGATCGCGCTTTTGATCATATGGCGGCGCAAACCTGACCAGCCCGACATGGCGACCCCGACGGACGGCGAGACGACTCGCGCCGCCACCGGCCGCTATGCAGGGCGCGGGCTTGCTTCGCTGGCGGCCATCGTGTTCTGGCTGCTTTGGGCGATCGGCGCCATGCCGACCTTCTGGTTCTTGACCGCCGCAGTCGGCCTGCCGCTTGCCATCGGCGCGGCGCGGCGCGGCGCGCGCCATCTCCTGCGGCCGGTACCGCAAGCCGACGGCACCCCCGGTGCTCCGGCGGTGATCGCCGTGTTCGTCGAGCAGGGGCTGCGTGCCGCGCTGATCGTCGGTGCGATCTGGATCCTGCTGTGGGGCTGGAACCTCGATGTCGGCTCGCTGGCAGCGCAGGACGATGCGCTGACGCGGCTGGTGCGCGGCGGCCTGCATGCCCTGATCATCCTGCTGGTCGCCGACCTAGCCTGGAGCCTGCTGAAGGCGCTGGCCGACAATACGCTGGCCCGCGCCAAGGTGACGGCCGGCGTCGACGCCGACGAGGCGCGCAAGCGCGCCCGCATCCGCACCCTGCTGCCGATCGGCCGCAACATCGCCGCTATCGTGCTGCTGGTGATGGCCGGCCTGATGGCCCTGGCGGCGCTGGGTGTGGAGATCGGGCCGCTGATCGCCAGCGCCGGCGTGGTCGGCGTCGCCGTGGGCTTTGGCTGCCAGACCGTGGTGCGCGACATCATCAGCGGCATGTTCTACATGCTCGACGACGCCTTCCGCGTCGGCGAATACATCCAGAGCGGCAACTACAAGGGCGTGGTCGAGTCCTTCAGCCTGCGTTCGGTCAAGCTGCGCCACCAGCGCGGCGCGCTCTACACCATTCCGTTCGGCGCGTTGGGCGCCGTGCAGAACATGAGCCGCGACTGGGTGATCGTGAAGGACGTGATCGGCATCACCTACGATTCGGATGTCGACAAGGCCAAGAAGCTGATCAAGCAGATCGGCCTCGAGCTCGCCAAGGATCCCGACCTCGGACCCAACATCATGCAGCCGCTCAAGATGCAGGGCATCGAGCAGTTCGGCGAATACGCCATCAACATCCGCATGAAGATGATGACCAAGCCCGGCGAGCAGTTCGTGATCCGCCGCCGCGCCAACGCCATGATCAAGAAGGCGTTCGACGAGAACGGCATCCATTTCGCCTTCCCGACCGTGCAGCTCGCGGGCGGCGGCGACACCAACAACGTCGCTGCTGCGGCAGCGGCGCAGCAGGCACTCAAGCCGGCGACTCCGGCGGCGTGAAATCTCCCCAGCTTTGCTGGGGAGGAAACCAAGCGACGCTACGCCGCGCTCGCCGTGTCGAGGGCGGCGATCGAGGCGGCGTCGAGCTTGAGGGCCGGGGCAGCAAGCAGGTCCTTGAGTTGGCCGAGGCTGGTGGCGCTCACGATCGGCGCGGTGATCGACTTGCGCTGCATGATCCAGGCGAGCGCCACCGTGACGTTGCTGGCGTCGTGCTTCTTGGCTGCCGCCTCGAGGGCATTGATGACGGCAAGCCCCTTGCCGTTCAGGTACTTCTTCACGCCGGCGCCGCGCGGACTCTTGCCGAGATCGGCTTCCGAGCGGTACTTGCCGCTCAGGAACCCAGCGGCCAGCGGCCAATAGGGAATGACCCCCAACCCCTCCTTGACGCACTCGTTCTCGAGGGCCCCCTCGTAGAGCGGCCGCTCGAGGAGATTGTAGTGCGGCTGCAGGCTGACATAGGCCGGCAGGCCCTTGCCGCGCGAGATCTTCGCCGCCTCGGCAAGCCGCGGTGCCTCGAAATTGGAGGCGCCGATGTAGCGGATCTTGCCCGCCTTGATCAGCCCATCGTAGGTCGTGAGCGTCTCCTCCTGCGGCGTGTCCTTGTCGTCGCGGTGCGACTGGAAGAGATCGATGCGGTCGGTCGCGAGCCGCTTCAGCGAGGCGTCGACCGACTTCACGATGTGGGCGCGCGACAGGCCCTGGCCGACATCGGGCATGTCCATGCCGCACTTGGTGGCGATCAGCACCTTGTCGCGCTTGGCTGGATTCTTCTTCAGCCAGCTGCCGATCACCGCCTCCGACTCGCCGCCCTTGTGACCGGGCGCCCAGCGCGAGTAGACGTCGGCGGTGTCGATGAAGGAGAAGCCGGCATCGAGAAAGGCGTCGAGCAGCTGATGCGACACGGCCTCGTCGGCCGTCCAGCCGAACACGTTGCCGCCAAAGACGATGGGCGCGAATTCCAGGCCGGAGCGGCCGAGCTTACGTTTTTCCAAGATCGAGTCTCCTGTTGGTCTGGTGGTCCTCCCGGCGTTTCGCGCAGGGCGGAAACTTGAAACGTCCCTGCCCGCTCACTCCGCGGCTTTGGCAGGAGCAGGCGACACGACTGGCGGCGCGGCCGGTGCGACCGGTGCTGCCGCCATCATCGCCGGGAAGATCGGCACGGCGAAGCGAATACCGAGTGGTGGCAGGACATCGTACATGCGGCGGATCGCGGTGCGCTGGATCACGCTGGGGTTCTTGGGCCGAGTCATGACCTTGAAGCGCACGATCACCTGGCTGTCCTTGATGTCGACCACGCCCTGCATCTTGAGCGGCTGCAGGATGATCGACTTGAGGGTCGGCTCGTCCAGCATGTCGGTGCCGAGCTTCTTCACCGTCTTGCGTAGAAGCTCGATGTCGGTGCCCGGTGCAAACGCGAGATTGAACTTCAGCACCGTCCAGTCGCGGCTGAAATTGGTGATGTGGCCGACCTGGCCGAACGGCACGATGTGAAGTTGGCCGTTCTGGTGTCGCAGCTTCAGCGAGCGCACGCTGAAGCCCTCGACCGTGCCCTTGACCTTGCTGCAGTCGACATACTCGCCGATGCGGAAGGAGTCCTCGGCAAGGAAGAACACGCCCGAGACGATATCGCGCACCAGCGACTGGCTGCCGAACGACACGGCGAGCCCGAACACCGAGGCGCCGGCGATCAAGGGCGTGATGTTGACGCCGAGCTGCGACAGCACGAACAGGCCGCCGACCACCAGGATGACCGCGCCGGCGAGGGCGCGCAAAAGCGGCATCAGGGTGCGCAGACGCGAGGCCGCAACCTTGACTTCGTCTTCCGGCTCGGCGGCGGCGTCGGCCGAGGGCAGCGGGTTGGCGGCGATATAGGAGTCCATGCGGAACCGCACGAACCGCCACAGCGCGTAGATCGCCACCGCGCTCAGGGCGGCGATCTTGGCGCCGCGATCGTGCGTCAGCCACTCCTCCGCCGTCATGGCGCCCAGCACACGCACCATCAGGGCGTCGGCGATCAGAATGGCGACGTAGAGCCGCGCCACCAAGCGCAGGCAGTCGGCCACCACGTCGCCCGCCATCGGCAGCTCCGACACGATGTGCTGGCGCGCGCGGTGCATCAGGGTCTCGAACAAAAGCAGCGCGAGCAGCGCCGATTCTATGGTGGTCATGGCGCGTGCCGCCGTGCTGCTCTCGGCGAGCGCGGCATAGACGGCGGCAACCCCCATACCGGCATAGAAGACGAGACCGAACACCCACCAGCGGCGCGCTGCGTCGAGCTTCAGGCGGTGGCCGATCTTGCGCTCGGACACCATGGCGGTGAGCCAGGCCGCCATCTCGTTGCGCCAATGCCAGGCCGCCCAGACGAGGCCGCCGGCGATCAGCGGCGCGTAGAGGATGATGGCGGCCCCGACGACTTCGCGCGCCGCACCGGTGAGGGCGAGCGCATCCGCGACGCGGCCACCGACGAGGGGCAGCACGACCACCCAATTGAGGGCGATCAGCAGGCCGCGTGCGGCGGCATCGTCAACCGGCGCGATGCGGCCCTCGGGCGTGCTCGGTCGCAGGAAGGCGCGGAACAGCAGGTTGAATGTCCGCCAATAGAGCATGGCTTGAAAGACCACCTGGCCCAGCTTGCCTGCCACGCCGTTGGCATCGCCGATCTGGGCGAGCACGAAGCGGCCGGCCACGGCCAGCGCCACCAGGGCAATGGCATCGAGCAACAACGCGTAGGCGAACGCGCGCAACGGAGAATGGCCGACGAGGCGATCGATGCCGCGCAGCCGTGCCCGGCTGAGCGCCAGGCGCGCGGCATACTCGGCGATCAGGCCTGCGACGACGATGCCGAGCAACAGCAGCGCGGCGCGCCCGTCCACAACCGCCGGAAGCTGCATCAGGTAGCGGCCCAACGCAGGGATCTGGCCGACCGTGAACTCCAGCCGGTCGGTCAGGAGCTTGAGGAACGACCCCGCCGTGCCGCCGCCGGCGTAGGCGCCACTGGCCAGCGCCGGCATGGCGCAAGCGGCAACAAAGCCGCCGAGCAGCACAGCACCGAACTTCGGTCGATCCATCGAAAACATCCCCCTGAAGACTGCCGTTGCAGCCTAGAGCGGAATGAGATGAGATGGAACCGCATGCGGTTCCATCTCATCTCATTCGCGCGCCGCGATGTTGCGTGTTGCAGCAGGCATGATGGGTTCGGCTGATTCCAGCTGAACCCATCATATTCTAAGCCAAACGGTGCAAGCTCGCCAGCGAATGCCGCCTGTCGGAGCGCAGCCTCACGGGGCCCCGCCTCTTTCGGTGCGCGACTCCATTCGCGCATCTTGTGCGCGAGCAGGCATCCCATGAGCGCAAAGCGGATTGCTCGCCAAGAAGCTTCACTCGCAGCGGCTCCAGGTTTATCGTTCCAGGCCTAGGCAGGAACCCGCATGACTACGGAAAGCATTCCCGTCATCGACCTCGGTCCATTTCTCGCCGGCACGCCGGGTGCGCTCGACCGCGCGGCCAAGGAGCTGCGCAGCGCTCTGACCGAGATCGGCTTCTACTTCATCGTCAACCACGGCATACCGCGCGAAAAGATTCGCGCGGTGTTCGACGCCACCAGACGCTTCCACGACCAGCCGGCCGACAAGAAGCTCGCCCTCAAGATCGACCAGCACAGCACGGGCTATCTGCCACTGCGCGGCAACACGCTGCGCACCTCGACGGTGCAGACCGGCACCAAGCCCAATCTCAACGAGGCGTTCTTCGTCAAGCGCGAGATGGCCGACGACCATCCCGACGTGCTGGCCAACCGCCGCTTCCGCGGCCGCAACCGCTGGCCCGACCTGCCGGGTTTCCGTGACGACGTCGTCGATTACTGCCAGTTCATGGAACGGCTGGTGCTGAAGATGGTGCGGCTCTATGCCCGTGCGCTCGATCTGCCGGCGAACTACTTCGACGCACCGTTCCAGGATTGCCAGTATTCGCTGCGCATGACGCACTACCCGCACCAGGACGGCCCGGCCGATGACGAATTCGGCTTGGCGCCCCACACCGACACCAGCTTCTTGACGCTGCTCGCGCCCAATGACGTGCCGGGCCTCGCCATCCGCACGCAAAGCGGCCGCTGGATCGAGGCGCCGGCCATCCCCGACGCATATGTGGTGAATGGCGGCCAGATGCTGCAGCGCTGGACCAACGACTTCTTCCTGGCAACGCCGCACAGGGCCGTCAACAAAAGCGGCGGCGAGCGCTATGCCATTCCCTTCTTCTGCGACAGCAACATCGACTGGCCCGTGGCGGCCGTGCCGACCACGGTCGGGCCGGACCGACCGCCCAAGTATCCGACCACCTACTACACCGACTACATGGTCTGGTATCAG
>VGCQ01000275.1 GCA_016870055.1 Alphaproteobacteria bacterium
GTCGCGAACCGCCGGCACCGCGGGCTGGCAGAGGAAAATACAGGCTCGTGACCGTCATCCGTCGTGAATAATGCGCCGCGAAAATCCAGCGCACCCCATTGGGCCAGCCCGCATCAGGTTCGCTCGATCCAGCGCGCGCAGGCCGCCAGGGGCGCGTCCCAGGAACCTTCGCGCTCCTGACGGAAGATGCACAACGAGGGATACCAGGGCGAGTCGGCGCGGTCGCGGAACCAATACCAAGGGTGCACGGCCCCGCAGAGCAGTCCTGTCGGCTTACCAAGGCTGCCGGCCAGATGCGCCGTGACATTGCTGACCGCGACAACCGCATCGCAGGCGGTGATCAGGGCGGCCAAACCGTCCAGATCATCGAAGCAGTCGAGGCCCGGGGCGACCGCAATCCGCCGCGAGGCTTGTTGCTCCGCCTGGGCGATGTCAGCAGCAACGGCACCGTACTGCAGACTGACGAAACGAATTCCATCCGCTGGCAGTCCTGCCGCGATGTCCGTCAGGCTGACGCTCTTGCTCCGCCCGATGCCGGCTCTTTGGCTTTTCCAGGAGACGCCCACGATCCGGTCATCGCCGCGCCAGGCCGCAAGCCAGTGGCGGAAGGCGGCGACGCGCTCCGGGTCAGCACGGAGATAGCCGGCGTGCCGCGGAAAATCCGCGAAGCCAGGCCTGAGCCATACACCGAGATCCGGAAGGGCAATCTGGCGCGTTGCCCCCGTCAGAGCCGGAGCAAGAGCCGCCGCGCGCCATGCGGCCGCTTCGTCTTCGGCCGCGATACCTGCTGCCAGCTGAAAACTCCGCTCGACAAAGCTCAACTCGGGAAATCCGCGGCGGAAGAGCGGCGCCAGGCGTCTGTCGATCTCGCAGACGATGTTGCGGGATTGGTGCCGCATATCCTGCAGCAGGCTGCCGTAGATGATCTCGTCGCCGACCCCCTGGTCGCCCCAGATTACGGTTTTCTGGCCGCCAAAATGCGGCTCGTCCAGTTTTGGCAGATGGCTGAAGCGCGGACGGCCATAGTTTCTCGTCTTCATGCGCCAGCTAAAATCCGTCCAGCCCTGGGTCAGATCGCCATCCGCCAGCGCGGCAAGGGCGCAGCTGTATCTTACCTCCGGATCGGTTTCATACAATTTGCGCGCGCGAGCAAGTATGCCGGAAGCCGCAGGCGTATCGCCTCGAGCCGACAAAGTTCTTGCCAGCTCCAGCAAGAAATCGGAATCGTCCGGAACTATTTCGAGTGCGTGTCGTAGATGGGTTTCGGCCTGATCCCAGAACCCGAGCGCGCGTTCGATCGCCGCTGCGTGATGAAGAACAACCGGACTGTCGGGCGCGATCTGCCGCGCACGGGCCAACAGCGCCAGCGCCTCGTTGTCGTCGGCTCTCTCATAAGCAAGCCTCCCCAGGTGGGCAAAGAGCTCGGCATTATCGGGCGCAAACTTTTGCGCGGTTCGCAAAGTCAATTCGGCCTTCTCTGGATTCTTCTGGGCCTGGAAGACCCCCGCCAGACCCATCGCCGCCCGCGAAGCGCGTGGATCAAGCCGGAGGCACTGGAGATAGGCGGCCCCGGCCTGATCGAGCTCGTCGCGGTCCCAATAGCAATTGCCAAGGTTGAGGTACGCCACCGCAAGACCGGGCTGGAGCGTGATGGCGCGCTTCAGATGGCTTATCGCTTTCGCAGTTTCTCCCTGGGTTCTCAGGATGACCGCCATGTTGACATGCGTGTCAGCGTCATCCGCGGCGGCCTGCAGCACCGCCTCGTACGCCGCAAGCGCGTCTGTGAGGCGGCCCTGCCTCTGATACGCCAGGCCAAGTCCTTTCGTTGCCTCGAGATCACCCGGATGGCTGGAGAGGATCCGCTTGAACGAATCGATTGCCGCTTCCAGGTTTCCCGTCCGAATCGAGGAGGCGCCGAGCAGGAGCAAGGCTTCACGAGAAGGCAATGTCTGAGCGGCAAGCGACACCAGTATTGCTTCCGCCTCAGCGAAGGCACCGGCCGCGTAGAGCGCTTCGGCCCGAAGCAGCCGGTCGTCGGCAGCCACGGCGCTACTTCTTCCGTTGCGCCACGGCCAGCATGTCGTCCCGTGCCGCGCGCCAGTCGTCGGCGAAGCGGCAGTCGTTCCATTCTGGAAAATACGGCCCGCCGATGGTGAAGTGGGCGATCGAAGCGGGCTCGCTCTCCGGATCGTAGCCGACGAGATGATTCCAGCGCCGCGGCAACGTGCCGATCAGATCATCGCCACCCAGCCACTCGAAGCGGTGCAGCGCAAGACCGGAGGCGGAGTTCACGTAGTCCGGCGTCAGCGCGGTGCAACGCGCGCAGTTGAAGAGCATGACGCTCGACCAGTTCTTCTTCTCGTACCTGGTCTGCTTCTCACCGAGGAACTTGGTTTCCTCCTTGGGGCGGTGGTCGTGCTTGACGCACATCACGGCGTAGCGGTCATCGCGCAGATCCCAAAGCCTTGCCACGTCGTCGAGCGCCAGCATGTCGCAATCCATGAACAGCGCCCAGTCTTCGAAGCCGCAGAGATATGGGGTCAGGAAGCGCGAGAAGGAGAAATCGGTCGACTGCAGCGGGTCGCGCGGCCGCCACAGGCTGTCCTTGAGCTGCGTCAGCATCAGCGGCGCGATCGACAGGGGTTGTAAGCTGCGGGCCTGGAGGCTGTGCGCCAGAACGCTGAACGCCACCGCCTCGCGCGGGTCGTAGCCGATAAAGATACGGATCATTCCTGCGAGCACCGTCTGCTGCCAGCAACGAATTGACATCGCTGCAGAATACCTGCCAATACAACGAATGCTTGGCTTTTGCACGCACATCTCGCATGCCTGAAGCGTCTGGCTACCGCTGCATTGGACGGTTTGGTCGTCATGAAAGTCGGCATTCAGCCGGTCTTCGAAGCCGCACTTCACTCCCATCAGATCGGTGATCTGTCACGGGCCATCGCTGGTTATCGAAAAGTTATCGAGCAGGCGCCAGATTTCGCGCCGGCGCATCACTATCTCGGCCTGCTCGTCTATCAGCAGGGGGACACCGAAAAGGCGATAGCGCTCATCCATCGCGCCCTCGGGCTGGAACCCGATCTGACAGAGGCGCGGTACAACCTCGGTAATATATTCCGGGAGCTGGGTCGCACGGCGGAGGCGGAAACTTGCTACGGCCAGACGCTGCAGGCCGAGCCGCAGAATGCCGACGCCCTGCTGAACCTCGGGACACTGCTCTGCGAGCGAGGCGCCTTCGCCGAGTCCGAATCCTTGCTGCGGCGTCTGATCGAGCTTGCGCCCGGCCATCCCGCGGCACACGCAGCTTTCGGCGCCCTGCTTCTCCGGACCGGCCGGCCGCAGGATGCGCTCGCGGAGTTCCGGCTGGCGGCATCACGCGCGCCCCGCGAGACCGATATTCTCTACAATCTAGGTGTCGCCCAGGCCACCTGCGGTCATGCGCGTGACGCCGAAGCCACGTTCCGGACCGTCGTCCGGCTCGCGCCCGGGCATGACGAGGCGGCCAACAATCTCGGCGGTGCCCTCCTCGCCCAACGGCGTCACCGTGAAGCGGTCCCGGTCTTCGAAGGGTTAGTGCGCCGGCAGCCACACCATGCCGGCTATCTCGGAAATCTCGCGATCGCTCTGCACGGCACGGGCTGGTTGACGGCAGCCGAGGGCGCCTATCGCCGCGCTCTGGCGCTCGAGCCCGGCAACGCCACTATGCATGCCAACCTCGGGACCGTGCTGCGCGAGCAGGGGTGGATCGAGAATGCCCTGGCGGCGTATCGACAGGCTTTGACGCTCGATCCTCAACTGTCTCTGGCACGATCCAATCTGCTGTTTGCGCTCTCCTTCAAAGAGGATGCGGATCTATCCGAAGTCCTTGCCGAGCATCGCCGTTTTGATGAGATCCACGCCCGCCCGCTGACACGCGCCGCCCGCCCCCATACCAATACGCGCGATCCGGACCGGCGCCTGCGGGTCGGCTACCTATCCGGCGATTTCCGTATTCATCCCTGCGGGTTTTTCCTGCTGCCAGTGATCGAGAACCATGATCACACGGAGGTCGAAAGCGTCTGCTACTCCGTCGGAACCGGCGACGACGCCTTTACCCGGCGGTTCCGTTCGGCGGCGAGCCAGTGGCGCGAGATGGGGGCCCTCGACGACGAAGCGCTGGCCGGCGCCATCCGGGCTGATGGTATCGACATCCTGGTCGAATGTTTCGGCCACATGGCCGGGCACCGTTTGCTGGCCGTAGCGCGCAAGCCCGCGCCCGTGCAAGTCAGCTTTCCCATGTATCCCAATACGACCGGCATGCAGGCGGTCGACTATCGGCTGGCCGATCCCCACATCGCGCCGCCCTCCGTCGACGCTCTTTATTCTGAGGTTCTCATCCGCCTGCCGGAAACCCATCTCTGCTACGAGCCTCGCGAGCGGAGCACGTTGCCTGCGTCCGCGATGCCGTTCGAAACGAATGGCTACGTGACATTCGGCTGCTTCAACAACATTTCCAAGATCGGCCCGCGGACCGTAGCGCTCTGGTCCCGGTTGCTCCATTCCCTTCCTTCCGCCCGCCTGGTGATCAAATGGCTCGGCCTCAACGATCCCGGCTCAGGCGCCTTGCCAACGGCATTTGCCGCGCACGGGATCGGACCGGAGCGCCTGCAGCTCCTCGGCTGGGCCGACCACCCGTACGAGCCGTTCCGCGACGTGGATATCTGCCTCGATCCGCTTCGCGCCGCCGGCGGCACGACGACCTGCGATGCCCTCTGGATGGGGGTGCCGGTGATCAGCGCCTACGATGAGAAGCCGCATTCCCGCCTCGGGCTCAGCCTGCTGTCGAATGTCGGGCTCTCCGAGCTCGTCGCCACAGGCGAGGATGCTTATCTGCAGATTGCCTGCAATCTGGCCGCGAACCCGCAGAGATTGGCCGCCCTGCGCAAGGGGCTCCGTGAACGGTTTATGGCCTCGCCGCTGATGGATGGGCCGCGGTATACGCGCTTTCTGGAGCAGGCCTATCGCCGCATCTGGCAGGATTGGTGCCGGGGCGGGGCGGCGTGATGCCTTTGAGCCCACTTGTCCGGCAATCCGGGGAGCGTTACTGATCCGGCTATGCGCCTGCACGTTGGTGGAAAAGTAAAAGCTGAAGGCTGGACCGTTCTCAACATTCAGCCCGGCCCGATCGTCGATATCGTCGGAACCTGCACCGACCTCTCGATGATCGGCAGCGGTACGGTCGAAGATGTCTACGCCTCTCACGTGCTGGAGCACCTTGGCCATGCCGGAGAGCTGCGCCAGGCGCTAGCCGAAATATTCCGCGTGCTGAGGCCCGGTGGACGTTTGCTGGCCAGCGTTCCTGACCTTGAAATCCTCTGCCAGCTATTCGTCCATCCGGAATCGACGCCCCGTCACCGCCTGAAGCTGATGGGCTTCATGTTCGGCGCGCAGGAGGACCAGCACGATTTTCATCGGGTCGGTCTGTGGTGGGACTATTTCGGTCATTGCCTTGATGCGGCTGGGTTCGCCGAAACACGGCGGGTGAAGGAATTCGGCCTCTTTGAAGATTACAGCTCTTTCACCTTTGGCGGCGTCGCGATCAGCCTCAACGTCATCGCCGTGAAGCCGCTCGCACCCTAACGCAGGCGTTGGCAGGGCGGCGATAATCCCTTAAAGCTGGCCGCCGAATCCGATCTCCGCATCAGGTTCCCGAATTCATGGCGCGCTACAATTTCCGCGAGACCGAGACGAAGTGGCAGCAGGCCTGGAACCAGGCCCGCGCCTTTGCGGCTAAAGCCGACCCGGCGCGGCCCAAGTATTACGTCCTGGAGATGTTCCCCTACCCGTCGGGGCGCATCCATATGGGCCATGTGCGCAACTATACGCTGGGCGACGTCGTCGCCCGCCATCGCCGCGCACTCGGCTTCAACGTGCTGCACCCGATGGGCTGGGACGCCTTCGGCTTGCCGGCCGAGAACGCCGCCCGCGATTCGAAGATCCATCCGGCCAGGTGGACCTACGACAACATCGCCACCATGCGCGCCGAGCTGCAGCGCATGGGCCTGTCCCTGGACTGGGAGCGCGAGATCGCCACCTGCCATCCCGGCTACTACCAGCACCAGCAGCGCCTGTTCATCGATTTCCTAAAGGCCGGCCTGGTCTACCGTAAGGAGGCCTTCGTCAACTGGGACCCGGTCGACCAGACCGTGCTGGCCAACGAGCAGGTGATCGACGGCAAGGGCTGGCGCTCCGGCGCGCCGGTGGAGAAGCGCAAGCTGTCACAGTGGTTCTTCAGGATCACGGTGCAGGCCGAATCGCTGCTCGACGCTCTGAAGACCCTGGATCGCTGGCCCGAGAAGGTCCGGCTGATGCAGGAGAACTGGATCGGCAAGTCGTCGGGCGCCGAGGTCCGCTTCGCCATCCAGGGCCGCAGCGCACCGCTCACCGTGTTCACCACGCGGCCCGATACGCTGTTCGGCGCCTCGTTCCTCGCCATCTCGCCTGATCACGCGCTGGCCGAAGAGCTGGCAGCGAAGGACCCGAAGCTCAAGGAGTTCATCGCCGAGTGCCGGGCCCGCGGCACCTCCGAAGCGGCGATCGAGGCGGCGGAGAAGCTCGGCTACGACACCGGCCTCAAGGCTGTGCATCCCTTCATCAAGGACAGGGA
>VGCQ01000276.1 GCA_016870055.1 Alphaproteobacteria bacterium
GCCGCCACAGGTCGGCCTGGCCGCCAAGCGAGAGGATGTGCTGCTCCTGACCGACCTTGTCGAGGAGCCGAGACGGGAACCCGCATCCACGGTTCCGCTGCCGCGCATCGATCCGAGCCGGGCGGCCGAAATGCCTCAGCCGGCATTGGGACCGATCGATACCCCGCTGCTGGCTGGCAGCGTAGCAGCAAGCGCGGGCGCGGCCCTTTCCCGCCTTGAGCAAGCGGTGCAGGACAGCGCGCCACAGCCCCACATCGGCGATCCGGGGCCCGCAGTCTCAGCCAGCGGCAAGACTGTCGAAGACTTGGTCAAGGAGATGCTGCGGCCCATGCTCAAAGACTGGCTCGACCGCAACCTGCCGCCGCTGGTCGAGCGCTCGGTCGAGCGGGAGATCGCGCGGCTGACCCGCCGCTGACTGTAGGCGCCGCCGTATCGAACGCCACGGCGCCATCCGTGGCGTTTTTCGTTATAAGGCTCGGAAATGCTCGACAAGACTTACGACCCCAAGGAGATCGAAGCCCGCCGTTATCCGGAATGGGAGGCGACGGGTGCATTTCGTGCCCATCCCGAGTCGTCCAAGGCGCCGTATTGCATCGTCATCCCGCCGCCCAACGTCACGGGCAGCTTGCATATGGGACATGCGCTGGACAACACGCTGCAGGACGTGCTGATCCGGTGGCGGCGCATGAAGGGCGACGACGTGCTGTGGCAGCCCGGCACCGACCACGCCGGTATCGCGACACAGATGGTGGTTGTGCGCAACCTCGAGCAAGAGGGGATTGGGCTTGCCGTCGAAGGCGCTACGGAGGCCGACGCCAACAAGAAGCTGCTCGATCGCCAGGAGTTCCTGGCCAAGGTCTGGGAGTGGAAAGCCTATTCGGGCGGCACTATCACCAGCCAGCTCCGCCGGCTCGGCGCCTCGTGCGACTGGAGTCGCGAGCGGTTCACCATGGACGACGGCCTGTCGCAGGCCGTCCTGAAGGTGTTCGTCGACCTCTACAAGGCCGGGCTGATCTACAAGGACAACCGGCTGGTCAATTGGGATCCCAAGATGCTGACAGCGATCTCCGACCTCGAGGTCGAGTCGCGCGAGGTCAGAGGCCATCTCTGGTACTTCAAATACCCGATCGAGGGCAGCGACGGGCACATCGTGGTGGCGACGACTCGACCCGAGACGATGCTCGGCGACACTGGCGTGGCGGTTCATCCCGACGATCCCAAATGGAAGCATTTGATCGGCAAGCAGGCGATCCTGCCGCTGGTCGGCCGGCGTATCCCGATCGTCGCCGACGAGTATTCCGATCCCGAGAAGGGTTCCGGCGCGGTCAAGATCACGCCAGCGCACGATTTCAACGACTTCGAGGTCGGCCGCCGCCATAGGCTCGAGGCCATCTCCATCTTCGACAAGTTCGCGCGTCTGAACGCCAAGGCGCCCGAAAAGTATCGTGGCCTCGACCGATTCGAGGCGCGCAAGCGGATCGTGGCCGACATGGAAGCGGCAGGTCTAGTCGATAAGATCGAGCCCCACACTCATACGGTGCCTTATGGCGACCGCGGCGGCGTGCCCGTCGAGCCATTGCTCAGTGAGCAGTGGTATGCCGACGCCAAGAAGCTCGCCGAGCAATCGATCGCAGCGGTGCGCGACGGCCGCGTGACCTTCGTCCCCGAGCGCGGCCGCGAGGAGTTCTTCCGCTGGATGGAGAACATCCAGCCATGGAACATTTCACGGCAGCTCTGGTGGGGCCATCAGATCCCGGCCTGGTACGGGCCCGACAAGAAGGTGTTCGTTGCGATGTCGGAAGCCGAAGCGAAAGCCGAGGCACACGCCCACTACGGCAAGGAGGTGGCGCTCGAGCGCGATCCCGACGTATTGGACACCTGGTTCAGCTCGGCGCTGTGGCCGTTCTCGACGTTGGGCTGGCCCGATCAGACTGCGGCACTCGTGAAGTACTACCCAACCAGCGTGTTGGTGACTGGCTGGGACATTCTGTTCTTCTGGGTCGCCCGTATGATGATGATGGGCATGTACTTCATGAAGGACGTGCCTTTCCGTACCGTCTACTTGCATGGCCTGGTGACGGACGAGAAGGGCCAGAAGATGTCGAAATCCAAGGGAAACATTGTCGATCCCCTGGAGTTGATCGACAAGTATGGCGCCGATGCGCTGCGATTCACGATGACTTCGATGGCGGCCAACAATGCCGGGCGGTTGCGGCTCTCGGCAGCGCGCGTCGAGGGTGCGCGGAACTTCGCCACGAAATTTTGGAACGCCACACGCTTTGCCGAGATGAACGGCGCAGCGCTGCCCGAGCCGTTCGATCCCTCGCTCGTTCGCCTCACCATCAACAACTGGGTGCTGGGCGAGCTGGCACGCGCCAATGCCGCAGTCGACGCGGCGATCGCCGAGTTCCGGCTGAACGAAGCGGCAAATGCGCTTTACGAGTTCATCTGGGGCATCGTGTGCGACTGGTACGTCGAACTCTCGAAGCCCGTCCTGCAAGGCGAGGATGGACCGGGCAAGGAAGAAACACGAGCCGTCACCGCGTTCGTGCTGCGCGAGACCGCCAAGCTGCTGCACCCCGTGATGCCGTTCATCACTGAAGAATTGTGGGACAAGCTCGGCCATCGCGCCCGGCATGGCGCGTTGATCGCCCAGCCGTGGCCCGCGCCCGCGCCGAGCGATGCCGCGGCCGATGCCGAGATCGGCTGGCTGGTGAAGCTGATCTCCGACATCCGCTCGGCGCGCGCCGAGCTCAACGTGCCAGCCGGCGCCAAGCTCAAGCTTCTGGTGGTGGGCGGCAACGACACCACCAAGAAGCGTATCGACACGCATCGCGCGGCAGTCGAGCGGTTGGCCCGTATCGATGGCATCGACCCCGCAACGACGGCGCCGAAGGCCGCGTTGCAGATCGTGGTCGGCGAGGCGACCTACGTCCTGCCGGTGGGCGACGTAATCGACCTCAAGGCCGAGAGTGCGCGCCTGCAGAAGGAGATCAAGAAGCTCGGCGACGAAATCACCAAGATCGACGCCAAGCTCGCCAACGCCGCCTTCGTCGCCAAAGCGCCAGAGGAGGTGGTCAAGGAGCAGCGCGAGCGTCGCCTTCAGGCCGAGCAGACGCGCGCCCGCCTCACCGCGGCGCTTGAGCGGCTGAGCGCTTGACGCCAGTCGTCCTGCGGCCTGTGCAATTGGCGGGCGGCGATGTGCTGCATGCCATCTTCACCGAGCCTGGCGTGCGCCGGTACCTGTTCGACGACTTCCTGCTGACACGCGTCGAGACCGACGGACACGTTGCGGCCGCGGTGGCGCATGGTGCGTGGGCGATCTGGCAAGACGGTCGGATCGTCGGGCTGACATCGCTACGGCCGATGGGCGGAGAGCGCGAGCTGATGATCGTGCTGAGCGAGCGCTGCTGGGGCAGAGGCGTGGCGTTCGAAGCTGCGCGCACCGCCATGCGGCACGGCTTCGACACCTTGAGGCTCGACCGCATCCTGGCAACAGTCGACCTGCCCAACGGACGTTCGCACCGCCTGATGACGCGGCTCGGCTTCGTCCCGATCGGCGAGAGCGACGGGCCGGTCTCCCGCGCCAGAAACTACGAGGCCTTGCGCAGGTCCGGCACGTAGGGCCGCGTCGCGAAGTGCTCCTGGTCGTCGCCCCGCGCGAAGCGCAGGCCAGCGCTGCGTAGCGCCTCGTCATCGACCACGTCGAGCGGCACGTAGTAGCGGTCGTCGGCCTTCACGAAAGTGTCGTTGTCGACCCGGTTGTAGCAGATCAGGAGCGTCCAACGCCGTCTGGCCGATCGGTTGGCATCGGAGCGATGGATGGCATTGCAGTGGAAGATCAAGGCGTCGCCTTTGTCGAGTTCGCAGTACTCGACCGGGCATTTCTCCAGAATGTGGGCCATGCGCTTGGGGTCGACCTCGTTCTGGGTCGGCGACAACGGCGTGTGGTCGATGCGGCCGAGCTTGTGCGACCCGGCGGCGATCTGCAGACAGCCGTTCTCACGCGTCGTCTGATCGAGAGCGATCATGACCGACAGCAAGTCGGGCCGCAGGCAGCCATTGTAGTACCAGTAGCCGTAATCCTGGTGCCACTCCCAGGCGCCGCCGATCTCGGGCTCCTTGGCGGTGAGCTTGGACTGATAGTGATAGACCGGTCCGCCAAGCAACTCGGCCGAGGTGTCGACCATCCGCCGGCAGCGCGCGGCGAGGCCATAGACGCTATCGCCGGCGCGGTTCCACAGCGCAATGCGCGTGGCACGCCCCTCGCCATCGCGGCGGTCGATGATACTCGACCGCACCGCGGGATCCTCCTCCATGGCGCGCGTCAGAAGGTCGATCTCGTCGGGCGCGAACAGCCCCCGGGCATAGGTGAAACCCTTGTAGTTGAACTCGGCCATCTGGCCGGCGGTCAGCATGTTGGGCATAGTTTCCTCTACCGGTCTGCAAGCTTGGCTTGGCGGGGCGAACTCGTAAAGAGCCATCGACTTGCCCTCGCGGCGGCATGGCCAAGCCACTACGCCGGCCGGAAGATGTTCTTCCCTGCTTGCTCGGTGACTACGACCCGCCGCCCAAGCTGTTCCGTCACCAGCATGTCGGACAACAGCGCTGGATCGTCGTCGGCCACCGCGACGAAACGCTCATCCGAGCCGTCGAGGCGGGCGAGGATGAAGGCCTTCTCCGGCGCCGCCCTGCCATACGCCACGCAGTAGGTCTCGATCGTACCGGTACCGTTGGGCTTGGCGGCCACGCGCCGCTTCGGACGCGCGTCGAGCTCGGCCTGGAGGACCTTGGGGTTCTGCCGCTGCCACGGCCCTCGCGGCGGCGCGGTCGAGTAGAGGCCGGCCGAGTGCTTGGTCAGGTAGTTGCCATTGGCGGTGACCATGCCGAACGAGCCCGGCACCTTGCGCACCACGTTCATCATCTCGGCGATCGAGTGCGTCACATAGTTGTTGCCCGGCCCACCGAAAAAGGGCAGGCCGCCAGTGACGCTGATCGGCCGCTTGTCGTCCTCGGCAATGCCGATCTCCTGCATTGCCACCTCGACCGCCGAGGGAAAGCAGCTGTAGAGGTCGAACGCCGCCACATCGGCCACGGTCTTGCCTGCCATCTCGAGGGCGAGTTGGGCGCAGCCCCTGATGGCGGGCGAGGCGTCGAGCCGCTCGCGCTCCGATACCACCCAGGTGTCAACGCCGTCGGCGCAGCCGTGCAGGAACACCCAGCGATCCTGCGGGATGCGCCATTCACGTGCCTTCTCGACCGAGGTCATCAGCACTGCCGCCGCCTGGTCGATGATGGCGTTGGAATTCATCAGCCTGGGATAGGGAAAGCAGATCCAGCGATTGTCGTCGCTGATCGTGGCCAGGCGTTCGGCACTGTAGCCTTCGCGGCGGCTTGCCAGTGGATTGTCCCTGGCCACGGCGGCCAGACGCGAGAACAGCCGTCCCATCGCCGCCATGTGGCTGGCCATGTCGCGGCCCAGACCGCCGCGGATGGCATTCTCCAGCAAGGGGTAGAAGTGGATCGCCGCGCGTAGCTCATGGCGCGCCTCCTCGTCGGAGAAGCCCAAGCGTCGATCGCCAACCCGCGTCGGCTCGCCGCCCGGATCCTCGTTGTGGTCGATCGCGAGCCCCCCCTTGCGGGCGTTCTGGGTCGAGCGCAAGAGCTCGGCACCGCAGATCAGCGCCAGCTCGGTCGCGCCGCCGGCAATCTCCTCGGCAAAGCGATTGACCAGGTACTGGGGCATGTTGCCGCCGGAGTGAGTGTAGAGGAGTTGGCGCGGTGCGGCGTCCAGCCGATTGGCGACCGCCTTGGGTGGGTTGCTGCAACGGCCGAACGGCGATGCAAAACGCGGGCTGATGTCGGGAAAGAACTCCAGGACCGCCACCGCGTCGATCGCCTGGCCGAGCGCGGCGCCGCCACCCCCGGCACGCGTGTCACTCAAGGCGAGCCCTGCGGCCTCGGCGCAAAACGCGACATTGGAACGCTGGCTGGTCGGCTTGCCTTTAGTGTCGGTGATCTGCCCGCAGCCGACCAGGATCGGGGTGCGTGGGTCGATCATTTGATCAATGCCACGATCTCGGCCTCGCTCAAGCCGGCCTCGGCCAGCACGCTCCTTGTGTGCTCGCCCAAACCAGCGACCCTCGGGCCGCTCTGCACCGGCGAGCCGGAGAAGCGGAAGGGCGGAGCGGGTGACTGGTAGGCGCCGGCGCTGTCCTCGATGGTGCACAGCGAACCGCGATGGGCGACCTGAGGGTCCTGCAGTGCGTCGGTGACGGTGAGGTAGGGTGAGCAGGGCACACCGTGCTTCTCCAAAGCCGCCACACACTCCTTGACCGTGAGCGTCTTGGACCATGCCTCGAACTCGTCGACGAACTGATCCCAGTTCATGCGCCGGTCGGCGTACTTCTCGAAGCGCCGATCGGTCAGCCAATCGCGCCGACCGGCCGCTGTCGCCATATCCTGAAAGGTCTTCTCGCTGGCGGTCGCCAGCATGACATAGCCGTCCTTCGCCTCGACCGGCCCATACATCGGCCGTGACGGCGTTTCGAAGTCGAATTGCGCGCGATTGACCTCGCCCAGGAGCATGCCGATCAGCGATTCGAACATCGAGACATCGACCATCTGGCCCTTGCCGG